>JBNLDB010000078.1:0-7348 GCA_050304115.1 Sulfurovum sp.
GGAACGTATTACTTCAACCAAGACTGGTTCTATCACTTCTTTCCAGGCGGTATACGTACCGGCGGATGATTTGACCGATCCATCACCTGCTACTACCTTTGCTCACCTTGATGCGACTCTGGTACTTTCACGTCAGATTGCTGAGCTTGGTATCTACCCTGCGGTTGATCCATTGGATTCAACTTCAAGAATGCTTGATCCGCAAATCATTGGTGAAGAACACTACAATATCGCTAGAGGCGTACAGCAGGTTCTTCAAAAATATAAAGATCTTCAAGATATCATTGCGATCCTTGGTATGGATGAGCTTTCTGAAGATGACAAACTCGTGGTTGAAAGAGCAAGAAAGATTGAAAAATACCTTTCTCAGCCATTCCACGTTGCTGAAGTATTTACAGGTTCTCCAGGTGTGTATGTTACACTTGAAGATACACTTGAAGGATTTAAAGGTCTTATCGAAGGTAAATATGATGATATGAATGAGGCTGCGTTCTACATGGTAGGTAACATGGCTGAAGCTATTGCTAAAAACGATAAGATTAACGCTAAGTAATCTTAGTTCTTGTCTTATAAAGGATAATTATGGAACTTATGAAGCTAGAAATAGTCACACCCAACGGTGTGATTTTTGACGCTGAAGTAAAACAGGTAACATTACCAGGGTCAGAGGGTGAATTCGGTGTTTTAGCCAATCACGCTACTCTGGTATCGTTACTTGATACAGGTGTCATTGTGATCGATAAAGCAGACGGGAGCGAAGTAGCTGTGGCTATCAACTCCGGGTATGTTAAAGTCGATGAAGAGAAGACAACTTGTATCGTAGATGGTGCAGTGGCTCTTTCTGGTGCAGACAGTGATCTTGCTCAAGCACTTGAAGCAGCAAAAGAGTTACTCAAGAGTGCTGAATCATCTAGTACAGCTATCGCAGCGGCGGTAAGCAAAGTAGAGCACATCGGAAAGTCTTTATAATTTGAACTCTCTCGCTACTTATTTCTTTGAAAGCAGTGCAATTACGATATTTGTACTGCTTTTATTGTCAGGCTATTTTATTGCCACCTTTTGGGTATTTCTGGATAGATTTTATATCTTGAATAGACGTATCGCATCTGAAGCAAAATCACTCAAAGCCCTCTATACAGGTCAGTCAAAATCAGTGGCCAGCAACTCACTTATTTTTACTTATCTGTCCCGTGTGAATATCCCTAATAAAGCGATACTCCAAGCTGCATCCTCTGATGCAATACGTGTATCCACAAAAGGCCTTACCTGGCTCTCTATCATCGCTTCCACTTCACCGTTTATAGGTCTTTTCGGTACGGTCGTAGGGATCCTTGAAACATTTACGAAACTCGGTGCACAATCGAGTGCCTCTTTAAGTGTCGTTGCTCCAGCGATCTCCGAAGCACTTATTGCGACTGCAGCAGGTATTGCGGTTGCGATATTTGCCTATTCATTCCATCTGATACTCAAGCGCAAGGCGTATGAGTTAAGTTCACTGCTCTCTTCACAAGCGGAAGTGATCCTTTCTCAGGTTAGCGAGGACGAATAATGTTTAGTTGGGATGATGATCCAGACTTGAACATTACACCGCTCGTAGATGTGATGCTGGTGTTGATGGCTATACTTATGGTTACGGCCCCTACGATCACATTCCAAGAACAGATCACTTTACCTCAGGGGTCTAAAACGATCAAAGTAGAAAAACCAAAAACACTGACCATCCGTATGGACAAAGATCAAAAGATCTATTTGGGTAAAGACACCTATGCTTTAGATACTTTCGCAGATGATTTTGTTAATCAGTCCGTTAAGTATGATAAAAACGCTGAAGTCTATATACGTGCAGATGAGTCCCTGAAATACAAAAATATTATGTATCTTCTTAAAAGTGTGAAAGCAGCCGGTTTTGAGAAGGTTTCACTGATAACATTATGATCAAAAAGTCTTCTACATTCATTTCGGGTTTGTTGGCTGTCGGTATCTATATCGGAGTCATTGCGATACTTCTATTTTATTTCAATACACGTGATGAAAAAAAGCCGGTGCATTTTGTGAAGAAAAACGAAGAGCGTATTCGCGTCTCTATGAGTACACCCAAACCTCAGGTCCAAAAAGAGATCACCCCAGCACCCAAGAAAGTAGTGAGATCCAAGCCTAAGCCAAAACCAAAACCTAAAAAAGCAGTGAAGAAGAAAGTGGTTGAGAAAAAGATCATTAAAGAAAAGGTGGTGAAAAAAGCAAAGGTTGTCAAAAAGAAAACAGATGTCAATACCACCAAACCTAAAAAGGTAAACAAACCAAAAGATCTTTTTGCTAATATCACTTCAAAAAAGAAAATTGAAAAACCTGAGCCTGTGAAGAAAACACCTGTTGCGCCTAAAAAAACGCCTATGACGAAAGTTGCAAAGAAACCCAGTGCGAGTGATTTGGTCTCTGATTCATTAAAGATACAAAAAAAGAGTGATGTTGGTATAGAGAATGCCTATTTGGCTAAGATAGAGGAGAAACTTAAAGGGTGGCCGGCACAAAGCGAATATGCAGGTGAGAAGGCAAAAGTATGGCTAAGCGTAGAACCTAACGGCTCCTTTCAATATAAAGTGGTCACGGCATCAGGAAATGAAGCATTCAATACCGGCCTTATGGCGTACTTAGAACAGTTACAAAAAATAGGCTTTGGTCCCCACAAGGGAAATAGGGCCTATGAACTGGATGTAGAGTTCGTAGCGACCGAATAGTGGAAGTACGATGATTTAGTGTCATAAGGACTATTAGGACGCTAACATATTTTTACTGTATAGATATCTGATACCAAACTCTTCTCTTGTGATAGGTTCAGAAAAATGAAAACCCTGATAGACAAGATTGCGATCCAGATCATAGAGTATCCTTTTTTGGTTCTCATTTTCAATGCCTTCGATCACCAGTGTATAATTGAACTCTTCTGCGATGTGAAATATAGTTTTAAGAAGTGAAATATCTGAAACTTTATTTTCAATATTGAGGACAAATGATTTATCTATCTTGATCGTATCCATAGAGAGGTTTTGGATATAGGAAAGAGAAGAGTATCCTACACCGAAGTCGTCTATGGCAAATCGCACGCCGTACTGTTGTAAAGTGGAGATGACCTCTTTGGTACTTTTAAAGTTCTCTACCAATGTTTGCTCTGTGATCTCTAAAGTAATATCTGAACATTTTAATCCATGATGCTCTATCATACTAAGGTAGCGCGAAGCAAAATTACCTTCAAGGAGCTGCAGTACATCGATATTGATGGATATATATTCCAGACTCCATCGGTTCTGCCTTTTCCATGTGCTTATCTGCATACATGTTTGCTCCATGATCCACCATGTCGTATCCCAAAGCAAACCGCTTTTCATAAGAAGCGGGATAAATCTATCTGGCGTAAGTACTCCTTTTGTCGGATGTTGCCAACGTAGAAGTGTCTCTGCTGCAATGACTGTATTCTCAGTCATAGAGACGATCGGTTGAAGCAGAAGTTTGAACTCTTTATTTTTTAGTGCATAATGCAGATCAGATTGCAGTGCAAATTCCTCTTGTTGTTTTTGATCGAGTGTGGCATTGTAAAAAGAGGTGGCCTCTCCTGATCCTTTTGCCTGATACATAGCAATGTCTGCCCGGCGTATGAGTTCTTCGATATTTTTAAAACCGGGCTCTACGATCAGCATCCCCATACTTGCAGATAAAAGATGAGAAGAGTTATGTATCACCAGCGGTTCTTTAAATATATGGATGATCTTCTCAGCAAAATAATGCATTCTTTCTTTCATGGTCTTCATGTTTGTAGAGATAAAAGGTATCATGATGATAAACTCATCTCCTCCCAGCCGGCAGATCTCACAGGAGATGGTTAATGCCTTGCTCAATCGTCTTGATATGTCGATCAGTACAACATCTCCTGTGCTGTGCCCTAAGGTATCATTGATATTTTTAAAATCATTCAGATCCAGGTAGTAAAGCAGTGAATAGTATGTGCCATATCTTAGATCTTTTGTAAGACCTTGCATATATCCTTCAAACCCGCGTCTATTAAGCAGTGAGGTCAATGCATCCTGTGAAGCAAGTATGTTTAACTGTTCTTGTGCTTTATGTTCTTGGGTCTTATCATCTACCAGACCTATGAGACCAATGCTTTTATTGTCACTGTCAGTAAATGGAAAATATTTTATCTCTACCAACAGCTCTTCATTATTTGGTAGTACATGAGAATCTTTAGAGACAAGAGAATTGCCTCTGAGCACCCTATGAAGATCTCCGGAGGTACTGTGTTTAAAGACTTTGTAGGCTCTTTGTCCAATAATCTCTTTTTGTGGACGCTGGAAAAGTGTACTCAGTTTTTCATTGCAGTTAATAATACTACAGTCTGTATCGCATGAGAATATACCGATAGGGGCTTCTTCAAATAGACTGTGCAGCAGTTCTTGTTTCTCCTGAAGCATGACTTCCATTTCGGAGATAAGCTCTTCTTTACTGTCCAGAGTTTTTTTCTGTCTGTATGAGTGTAAAATAATATTTGCCTGAGCAAAGAAATAGATCAGTAATAAAAAGGCAAGGATAATGGTTTCCACTTTTGTGATGAGCAGCATCGTCACAAAAAGAGGAATATAGAGTATGAGTAGAAATCCTATGGCAGTACGGTAGTCATATGATAAGGTATTTGCCTCCGCACTGCTCATCCCGAGTATAATGACAAAGACAAGCATTTGATAATAATCATTGAGCTGAGGAGTGATAAAGAGGATCAGAATGGCGTACATCAGTGCGGTCATCCAGGAGCGGATCACAAATCTTTTATGCCATCTTTCGAGTGAATACCTCTCAACATGGTTTTTATAGTCGTAGGCATCATGCAGTCTCCACAAGGTAAACACTACCGTGATGCCATACCAGACAAATGCATTGTTCCCAACATATGGCGTGAGTAAATATAGAAAGATCGTTTCAAGCAGTACAAGACTAATGAGGGATTTTCTTGCAAAATTGTAGACATTGTCAAGTGTATTTTGCTCAACAACCCTATGCTCTTTTAATTGAAACAGTTCCTTGAGATAATCCATAGAAAATATATCCTTGCCCTTTTTACAATGTATTGACTCACTGTAAAGTCAAAACCACTCCCCCCATGACCAGATATCATGTTATTTAATATGATATCTTTTGTTCTATTTATTTTTGCTGTAGAGAATATATTTATTAGGGTAAATAATAATTTATTTGATTTTTTATAATGTATCACTTTTTTTGCTACAAGGTTCTCAACTACTGAAGAGCGGAATGTACATGTCGTCAAAGGCTATTATAGAGGATATCTTTTTTGGTGCAATGTCGGTTAGTGTGGAATCTTGCACGGGAGTATTGCTATGCGTCCTCTTTATACTTTGTAACCCTATAGGTGGAGATCTCAGGATGCTGAGAGAGACAGTGAGCTCCAAGATTGGCTTTCAGACAGAGACTGGAGAAAAAATCATCAAAATGGGGCAACTGTTCCCAAACCTGAGGCAGGTAGGTAGCTTGTCTGCCGTCTAGCTTCAGTACAACACCGTCTTCAAAAGGAACAATTTTACTTCTGAGGTCCTCAATATCTGTATAACTGATTCTTTGAGGCTCTGAAAGAATGGAAACCTCCAGTGTAATTTGTCCCAACTCATCTGCACTCAAGGGTAAAAATCGGGGATCTCCCAGGGCTGCAGCCTGCGCATTGTGTATAATATCTTCATAGAGAGGACGATGGGCCTGCAGCGAACCTATACATCCACGAAGTTGTCCATGGGGCTTTGTGTTAAGCGTGACAAAAGCAGCCCCCTTTTCTTTAAGAGCAGGATAGGCTTTTAAAGCATTTTCCAGATCAAAATCCTCAGGTTGATTCAGTGCCGCTGCAATAGCAGCTTTGGCTAGGGCTATCACTATATCATTCAACGCAGACTCCTTTATTTTTTATTTTATCATAAATCCATGCAGCAAAAAATATTTTGATATTAATTAATGAATATTTTAAGTGAGCAAGGATACAATATAGACCAAAACAGATACTAAAAATAGAGGAAAATTCTTGAGATATTTATTAGTCACTTTCGCCTTCATGACCTTTTTTACACTGAACGTTTTTGGGGTAGATGCAACACTTAAAATAGAAAAAGATGTGGAACAGCGTGCACGTATAGCGCTTATGGACGGTTCCTCTGATCAGAGCAGTAAAGTGTTTAATATCTTACTTTCGGATCTTAAGGTCTCCGGACATTTTTTACCAGACACTACACATCATATAGGTGAGCTCTCTTCTGATTATATTATACCGGCACTGAAAAGCCAGGAGTATGTGATTAAGTATGCGATGGAACAACGCACAGGTGCGAAACTTCTGGTACGACTCTTAAAAGCATCCAACGGTACACAGATCTTTAAAAAGAGCTATGCGATCTCTTCAAAAGAAAAAATGCCGTTTATTATACACAAAGCGATAAGCGATATGAACGATGCTTTACAATACCCAAGTATCTCTTGGATCAATCGTTATGTTGCCTATGCAGTATATACCACCCCTGGACGGAGTGAAATACGTTTGGCTGATTATACCTTCAATTATAAAAAAACCATTATCAAAGGCGGATTGAATCTCTTTCCTAAATGGGCGGACAGAGCACAAAGAAGTATTTATTATACTTCTTATAAAGGGACACTTCCTACACTCTATAAATTGAATATCTATAATGGAACCAAAACGAAGATAGCCAGTTCTGCAGGGATGCTGGTCTGTTCTGATGTCAATAATGATGGTTCCAAACTTCTGCTTACCATGGCACCTGAAGGACAGGCAGATATCTATGAATTTGATCTTGCATCACAATCGAAGAGAAGAGTCACGAACTTTAAAGGTATTGATGTGAACGGGAGGTATGTAGATGATGAGAGTCGTATCGTTTTTGTCTCTAACCGCTTGGGCTATGCCAATGTATTTAAAAAGGCTATCGCGGGCGGACCGACCTCTCAAGTGGTCTATCACGGACGTAACAACAATGCCTGTGATGCCTATGGAGATAAAATAGTCTACTCCAGCAGGGAAAGCAGTAATGCATTCGGGGATAATACCTTTAATCTTTACCTTACCTCTACAGGAAGTTCGGATACAAGACCTATCACCACCACAGGTTCAAATCAGTTTCCCCGTTTTTCTACGGACGGTTCTGTGATACTTTTCCTTAAACAGAGTGGTCGCAGCTCTTCCATAGGATATACAAATTTGTCAAGTCATCAGAGTCTGCTTTTCCCGTTCAACGACAGAAAAGTTCAATCTATTGATTGGTAATACATTTTTTCAGGAAGTCAT
>JBNLDB010000079.1:0-7295 GCA_050304115.1 Sulfurovum sp.
CCGATCAGCGGCTGTACTTCCTTCAGACTTGGAATGTCGATAGTATACGTACTGTTCAAAGTTTGTTTTTGCGCATCATAGATCATATTGTCAAGCGTGATATCACCCACGGAACTTTTCACTTTTGTATGGATCGTCCCTTTCCCCTCTTTGAATGCCCCTGAAGACTCTACGACTGCATTCATAGTGAATGCTTCACCTGTTAATTTTTTCATTGCGTCGGGCTGGGTCACCAGTTTGCTGCTTTCAAGAGAGAAGGTCCCCTCTTCGGGGTCAAGATTCGTAAAGTCAATATGGCTGTCTATGGTTCCTTTCACGTATACAGGCAGTCCGATCAAGGCAAGCACCTTCTCTACAGAAAGCTCGGATATCTCTACTTTGGCTGTTTTGCTGTCATACGCAAACGCCACTTTTTTACCCAACCCTTCCGTCACACCGGAGATACTCAGTCTGTCTGTTAGATTGAGTGACCCTTTGGCACTGACAGGCGTCGATTTACCCTCTTTTGCCTTGTGGATCAATGCATTGATATCATGCACGAGGATATCATACTCGGAAGCCAGGGTGTTTTGCTTTAGATCATATTCGAACGAAGGGAGTGTGATATTCGTCAGTGTTGACACGACTATTGCATTTCCGCTAAGCAGTGCATTGTCTATCTCCCCTTTGGATTCGAAGGTAAATGTATTCTCTTTGGGGATCTTGTATCCTGCCATTTCTTCTACGGTCTTAGGGTTTAGCACCCCTTTATCGATCTGTAGTTTATAGCTCCCGGACATCTCTTCCAACTCCTCGAGCACCAGGTTTCCACTGAGCTCACCCTTTGCATAGTCGGGTTGTTTAAGAAAAGCGAGAAGCTTCTTTAAAGAGAGTTTCTCTAAAGTGACCTTCGCTTTTTCTCCTAGCGTAAAATCGAGTACCCCTCCCAAAGAATCGCTTGTCCCTGTTACAAGTGTTGTATCATCCTTCTTCTCGACCTTCCCTTCTACTTTGAAAGGTCCTGCCAGCTGATTTTTTGTCAAGATACGCATATCTTTCACATCCAGGCGGTATGCTGCTTTGGCTTCTTCCGAAGCCATATCCATCACTGCATCTTTGATCTGTAAGGTAAAAAGGTTACTTTGTATATCTCCCACCAGTTGAGCACTATTCCCTTCCAGTGTAGCATCTACTTTCCCCTCTACGTAACTTTTCTTAGGAAGGGTATAGTGATAGAGTTCTTCCACCAATGCTCGATTGAACATCGCTTTGTTCAGGACAATATGCCCATACCCGCTTGCCGTCTCTTCACCGATTTTAGGCATATTGATCTCGACATCCATCTTTCCCTCTGCCAGAGCAGGATAACCTACCAGCTGCAATACTTCTGAAAAGTGTGCCCCTTTCATGTTAACCATGATCTTCTGTGCACTGTCATCGATGAGGTTGAAGCGGTAGTCCAAAGCTGCACCGAGGGCTTTTCCTTTCCCCTCTACATAGATATCTTCGGAAGCTCCTTTAAAGTTTCCTTTGATATCTACCTCTTTTACCCTGATCGTCTCATAAGCAAAGCTGTCCGCTTTGACCTGATACGTCCCTTCAAACGACTGGCTCCACAGATCATGCTGTGTTGCTACATTGACAAATGCCTGTTTATTAATGACAAACTCCAGGCTGGAGCTCCCCGAATCTAGCTTGAATCTGTTGACCTCAACAGGCAATCCAAGACTCTCTTCCAGCTTCTCTTTGACATAGGGCTTTAACAACTCATTCCCTGTTTGACTGAAAATGAAAAAAGCGAGGCCCGTCAGAGTGAGCAATAGAAACAGTAGTATCGAAAGTGTGATTTTAAGTATTTTATTCATGCCCTATTATACTAAAATAAACTATAGAAGTGCTAGAATAGGGCCATGCATTTTACATTTGGTTCACCTTACCTATTGGTACTACTGTTACTTTTGCCCTGTTTCCTTTGGTGTAAACAGTATAGCAAACCCTACTTTTTCCCTAAGCTGGCATGGGTGACGAGACAGAGTCCTCTTTTGAGCTGGGAGCCATGGCTGAAAATGACACTCTTCACACTGATGGTCTTTGCCCTTGCAAAACCTTTTGTCTATGATGCGAGTTCGAATCAGCACAAAAAAGGACGGGACCTCGTCCTGGCTATCGATGCAAGTGGTTCTATGGCACAGAGCGGATTTCATCTCAAGGACCGATTGAAAACCAAGTATGAAATCACCACCGAACTCTCCAAAGACTTCATAGCAAAACGCTTTGATGACAATATGGGGGTGGTTCTCTTTGGTACTTTTGCCTATACCGCTTCCCCTCTCACTTACGACCTTGAGTCACTCTCCTATCTGCTTAAAATGACCAATGTCGGACTTGCAGGAGAGAGTACGGCTCTGGGTGATGCTATCATGCAGTCCATCCGTACCCTCTCGTATGGTGAGGCAAAGCACAAAGTGATCGTCCTGCTCACGGACGGATACCACAATGCAGGACAAAGTTCCCCTAAAGAAGCTGTAAGTAAAGCCAAAGCGCTTGGGATCAAGATCTATACTATAGGTATAGGGAAAAAGTCTGATTATGATGTCGCTCTACTTGAGACCATCGCCAAACAGAGCGGTGCCAAGAGTTATGCCGCCTCTTCGGCAGAAGCCCTCTCCAAGGTCTACGACGAGATCAATGCCCTGGAGCCCAGTGCGATAAGAAGTGAGAATTACCTCAACCAGAAACTGCTGATATTCTATCCTTTGGCACTGGTGGTCATCATGCTTTTCCTCTGGGTACTCTGGACAAAAAGGGGTGAGAAATGACACTGCTTTATCCAAGCTTTTTATGGCTGCTGATCCCTTTGGCCTTGCTTTTATGGCACAGTTCACGTAAACTGATACCCCTTGTACATCTGATCATCCTGATGCTTATCGTACTCTCCCTTGCCCGTCCTGTGCAGGAAGAGGCGCTGCAAGAAGCAAGCATAGAAGCCAAAGACATTATTATTGCAGTGGATGTCTCATACTCCATGAAAGCCAAGGATATAGCCCCTACACGTTATGATTTTGCAAAAGAGACCATTGCAGCATTACTTCAGGCAAACCCTGGGGACAATATCATGCTCATCGCCTTTACAACGAACCCATTGCTGCTATCGCCCCCGACCACGGACCATGCACTGATAAACATTGCCCTTGAAAACCTCAATCCAGAGTTCATCCTTACGAAAGGTACCTCTCTTGAAAAGCTCTTTAAGCGACTTGCTTCCATGAAAATGGGGCATAAAAACCTCATACTTATCACAGACGGGGGAGAAGAGGAGGATCTTGAAAAACTGACAACACTTCTGCAAACCTCGGATATCTCTTTGACGATTTTGGCCTTGGGAAGCACACAGGGAACCACCATCCAAAACAAAGACGGAAGCCTGCTAAAAGACAAAGATGACAACCTTGTCATCTCTCGTGTCAATCCTCTCTTGGAAGCACTGGCTTCCTCTGTTTCAGGTGCTTACCTGACTGCCTCAGGCACGCCTAAAGCAACAGCGGAGAATCTATATAATGCCTTGCAGGAGAATGAGGATCAAGCACAACAGATACAAAAGATGCAACGCCATTACCTGGAGCTTTACCAATTCCCATTGGGCTTGGCCCTTTTACTCTTTTTTATGCTCCATACGCGGGCTGTCAAATATCTACTGGTACTCTTTACCCTTTTAGGAGTGCACGCCGAAGCTTCTATGCTTGACAATTACCATCTGAACCGTGCCTATAAAAGCTACCAAGCCTCTGATCTCAACGAGACGAAAAAACAGATAGCGCAGATTGAGATACGTTCTCTGCAAAGCCAAATGGTACTGGCACATACATACTACAGACAACGTGCCTTTAAAAAGGCGATCCAGACCTACAAATCCATCCGTTCAACTTCTCCAAAGATCAAACAACAACTCTATTACAACATCGGCAATGCCTATGCCATGCTGGAATCGTATGATAAAGCCAAAATTTACTATACTAAAGCCTTACAGTTAGGAGAAGATCCGGATGCCTCATATAACCTGAAGCTGGTCGCACTCCTCCACGACAAAAAGAGTGCAGATCTTGGTATTGCCCACCCAAAATCACAAGACTCCTCTTCAAGCAAAAGTGAATCACAAGAAGAGACCAAAGAGTCAAAAAGTGAAGATGAGCCAAGTTCCGGAAGTGGCGGAGGCGGAGAGAGCCAAACACAAAAAGAGAAGGAAAAGAAAAAGCTTTTAGATGCAGGAAGTCAAGAGCAGCACCCTCTGGGTTCTAAAGTTTATGAACTTATCAATAAAGGATATATACGTGAAACACAACCTTGGTAAAAGATCTTTACGTCTTTTCTTTCTTCTCCTAAGCTTTCTCCAGCTACAGGCAGAAGATTTTACCTATACGTTTAATGTAGATCAACCAACGCCTTACGTCAAAGCGCCTGTAATAATGACCCTTGATCTCAACCAAACCAACCATGATGTCGTGATGCTTTTTAGCTTTGATATCAAACCGAGCGAAGCGTATACGTTTCAAAGACTTGATATACGGAAAACTGAAAATTATCATGATGCCAAAATACATTATGTCTATCTCATCTACCCTTTAAAGTCCGGAGATATCAACATCACTTTTGACCTTGTCAAGAAAATAACGACAGATGAGCTTCTGGCTTACAGTTTCTCCGGAGACAGAGACAATGTAAAAAAATTGGTGACCAAGGACACACAGATCGATCTGCCCCCTTTACAACTCCGTGTCAAACCAATTCCCGAGGGAACAGTGCTTGTAGGAGACTTCACATTGACCTATGAGATTAAAAAGCATCAAGCCAAAGCCTATGAACCGCTGCCTTTCCAAGTGAGCATCAAAGGAAAAGGTTACCCTCCGCTACTGGAGACGCTGCTTCCAAAAGAGGGGAACTTTACACGCTTTACAGAAAAACCTATTGTCAAATCAGTAGCAACGAGAGAGGGGACACAAAACAGTGTGACCTATCCTATGGCACTTTCACATAGTCAAAGTTTTACACTTTCACCTATAGCGCTTCATGCCTTTGATCCAAAAAAAGAAAAAAGTTACACACTGGATATCCCTTCACAGCATTTTGACATAGCGCAAGTGGAATCGCGTCATTTGGTTGACACGGTAGATGCACCGGAGATTGCCAAAGAAGACTGGTCCTGGCTACGTACACTTTTGGGCTACAGCGTAGCATTTTTTGCAGGTTTTATGACCGCGCTTAGCTGGAGATGGAGCAAGAAAAAAAGAGAAACAAAGAACCATCCTCTAGTCGAAAAGATACGAAACTGTAAAGACGAAAAAGCGCTACTGCAAGTACTTATTGCAGCAGACCATAGTGATTTTGCCTCCAGTATAGAAAAACTGGAAGATTCTTTATATGGAAATGGTAAAATCAATTTAAATAAAGTAAAACAGGACACGCTGGAGAAACTACTATGAATGAACAGATAAACACACTTAAAAAAGAGATAAGCAAAGCCGTTATCGGGCAGGAGGCCATGGTCGAGGGGTTGCTGATTGGGTTGCTTTGTGATGGGCACATCCTTGTAGAAGGTGTACCTGGGCTTGCAAAGACCACTACCATCAATGCGCTTTCACATGCCCTGGGCTTAGAGTCTAAACGTATCCAGTTCACGCCTGACCTTTTACCTTCAGATATCATCGGTGCACAGATCTATAATCCGCAGGACCACAGTTTCAGTATCAAAAAAGGGCCGCTTTTTACACACCTCCTCCTAGCCGACGAGATCAACCGTGCCCCTGCCAAAGTACAATCCGCCCTACTTGAAGTGATGCAGGAGAGACAGGTCACCATTGCCGAAGAGACCTTTAAACTTGAGCGGCCGTTTCTGGTCATGGCAACACAGAACCCCATAGAACAAGAGGGGGTCTACGCACTGCCTGAAGCACAACTTGACCGTTTTATGATGAAGATCGTGGTACAGCACAACAGTGAAGCCCAGGAGCTCGAGATCATGCGAAAGGCGGCAAGTAAGAGTTTTGGTGAAGTGCAGACCGTACTGAGCATAGAAGACCTCTTTACCCTCCAGGAAGAGATAGGAAAGATCCACGTTGATGAAGAAATCGAACGCTATATGGTACAGATCATTTCTGCGACGAGAGACCCTCTCAAATTTGGATTAGAGGATATCGCTGAGAACATTATGTTCGGAGCAAGCCCAAGGGCCTCGATCGACCTTTACAAGGCTGCCAAAGCCAAAGCCTTTCTGCGCGGGAATGACTTTGTGTCTCCAGCAGACATCGGGTATGTGATACATAATGTACTCCGTCACCGTATCGTCCTCTCCTATGAGGCCAGAGCCAAAGGGATACATACGGATGAGATCATCACTTCTATCATTGAGACACTGCCGATACCCTGATGAATACAGCCCTTAAAGCACTGCAGCTCAAAGCCAGACACCAAGTATACACGATGCTTAGTGGGCACAATCTCTCCAAGCTCAAAGGAGAGGGGTATGATTTCTCTGAACTCCGAGAGTACCAGATAGGCGATGACATCCGTAAGATAAACTGGACCATCTCGGCAAAGTTGGGTCAGCCCTATATCAAAGAGCTGCACGCAAACCGTGAACTCTCCGTTGTGGTAGCTGCTTTTATGGATGCCAGCCTCTATTTTGGTTCAGGCAATGCCAAACAGGAAAAACTTACAGAGGTAGCCACCATTCTGGGCTATGCCGCGCAGCAGAACAATGATCTCTTTACAGGGATACACTATACGCAAGGGCAAGCCCTTGCGACCCCTCCGACCAAGCAGCTCTATCACATAGAACAGTTCTCGCAAACACTCTACAGTGCTTCCGTGCTCAATACTGCACTGGACCATAGTGCTGCGATCCAAGACCTTTTCAAAAGGCTGCACAAGCCTTCACTGCTGTTTATCCTAAGTGACTTTTTAGAAGAGATGGATCTCTCGTTGCTCTCTCAAAAACATGAAGTCATTGCAGTCATACTCCGTGACAGGGAAGAAGAAGTGCCTAAAAGGCTTGGAGAAGTTACCCTCTCCCATCCGCAGGACAGTAAGAAAATGGATACCTATTTTGGTCAAAGAAGCATAGAAAAGTATCTTGCAAAACTCAAAGAGAATGATGAGAAACTGGCTGAGCATTTTGCCCACTACGACATTCGTTCTGTTAAGATATTCACCGATGACGAAGCCGTAAGCAAACTGGTGGGACTATTTGTTTAGTCTCTCTATTTTGTGAGCTTCAGATAAACAGTAAGTAGACAAACACTACAAATAAGATCACATGCAGG
>JBNLDB010000080.1:0-7264 GCA_050304115.1 Sulfurovum sp.
GCTAGAGCAGCTTCCTCTTTCATATCCTCTACAAGTCTCTCTTGATTGTCTTTTGATGCTTCAGTGAGCTCACCCCAGTCTAAATTTTCTTCTTCTATGGTCTCTTCTCTTACGTACATGATGATCCTCTACTGTAGGTATGCATCTTTAAAAACCCTGTTAAAATGTAATGCATTGTTTGATATGACTTATTTTGTCAGAATAAAAAAGGAAAGAAAATGTATACATAACAGATAAGAATCCATATAGCAACCTGGCGATCTTGATCTACAAGACCCATAGCTTTCCGTCCCTGCTTCACAACAAGTTTGGCACAATCAATGGTATTAAAAAATAACTTTTCGCAATCGATTATATTGGATATTTAATTAAATAACTCTTACACAAAGTACAATGACCCGAAGCAAATAATGATATTTATTCTCTATTATTTTAGTACGATTGATCACACTTTAATCTGGATACAAATCCAATATATTTCATATCTACACGTGCCATTATTATTTTTTAAAAAAATAGACACCTATTCTTATTCTTTATAATATATTGTATAATATGAATAATGGAGGGTACTGTATGATAGATATCTTAAAAAAACTATTTGGTAAAAAGAAGGAACAACCTGAAATTCAAAATCCTCCTGGCAGAACGTTCAATAGAGTTCTCACAGGAAGATATTTTGGCTTGGAAGATGTAAATGCAGATGAAGATGCTATTGCCACAGCAAAGCAGGAGATGATAGACCAGATCAAGGAACTGGAACTTACACCTATGTTTATAAGGTACGCTTACGACAGAAAAAAGAACAAAAACTTTGATACTGAAGCAGATCAACCCACATCTGCTCATGTTGCATTCCAAAAGGAAGTATTTGCCGAAAAGTGGAATATGGTGCATGTTACAGAAATTTCATTCACTGTATTATCTGCTGATTTTGAAGAATTTGAAAAAATGGCAGGTGTGAGTCTTCACCATGACTTTAGAGATCTATCATCCACAACATTCAATGGAGAAGAGAGAAGAAAAGAGAAAAGGGAAGCATAATTTTATACCTCTCTTTTCTCTTATATTTTAATAATATGCTTCCATAAAAAACGATCAAAAAGCCCTTCATACTTCAGAACATCTATATTAAAGTTAAGAATAAACTATTATAATCTATAATAATCATTAAAAGGCATTCATTAACAAATACATATACATAGCTGGATAACATGTTTAGAAAAATATTCGTTGTATTACTTTTATCTGCAGTGACATCCTATGCCGCGGTTACACTTACCCATAAAACAGAAACGTATGACCACTTCACACTCCACTATTTTTATGATGATAGCAGTACACTCGATATTCATGACATTGAAAAGATAGATTTTACAAAGGTGATACCCAATCAATTTTCCCAAGGTTATTCTAGGGGCACCGCATGGATGAAACTCAAAGTGACCAATCATAGTACTACTGAAGACTATGTACTTTATTTCACAGAACCTTTTTGGGCAACATTGGATCTGTATTCAAAAAATAATGATACTTGGAGTATACAGAAAAACGGGCTCAATACAAGCCTTCAAGAGAGAAGTATTCAAGACTACAATCCAGCCTATAGATTACACATCACAGCGGGGGGAAGTGCGACATATTATATTAAAGGTCAAACACTTTCCGGACATATCGGGGAATTTAAGATCTTCACGGAAGACGAGTATTTCAGACCCAACCGTATTGATATTACCGACATCTATATTATCTATGTTTCTATCTTATTCATTATAGCCCTATTCAGTCTATATAACCTGATCATCATTAAAAATCGTATTTTTGCCTATTACATCGCATATATACTCTCCTTTATTGTTTTTATAGCGATGAAAAGCGGGTTTTACTTAGAGTTCGGTTTTCCTGGATGGAATCAAGGCTTGCATGTTGTAGGTACGATCGTAGTATTTTTTCTGGTACTATTCTCAGGCCGTTTTTTAGAGTTAAGAACACGAATGCCAATGATCGACAGGATCTTTAAAGCATCAGCAGCCATTTTTTTACTTTTTGCCCTGCTTATATCTTGGGATACACCTTATGCCTGTTTAGCATTTAACATCTATTCATCATTGTTCTTCACCCTTCTTCTGGTAGTTGCAATCAAAGCCCTCTTTCAAGGTCTTATAGGTGCCAAATACTATCTTGTTGCACTGATCATCTATATGCCGGCAATGGGTCTCATGACTTTGACCTTTAATGGTGTATTGGAGAATACTGATTTACACAGATACGCTTTTCTTGCAGGGTCTTTTATTGAGATCATTTTCTTCACACTGATATTGAGCAACAAGTACAATGAACTGAATCTCCAGAAAATACACAGACAAAAGCAACTTTTAAAAGCAAGAAAGAGCAATGAAAAGTATCTAGAAACCAAGATACAGGAGAAGACAAGTGATCTGATCAACATCAATAGACAATTATTAAAGAAAACAGAAGAACTTCAGATCGCCAAAGAACAGTTAACCAGAGATATCCTTGAACGCACAGAAGCTGAAAAAGTAGTGGAAAAACAAAAAAATGTTTTACATCACCAGGCAAATCACGATTCACTGACCGGACTTCCCAACCGTGCACTCTTTAGCTCTCGGTTAAAAGAAGGTATCAAGCAATCAAAAAAGAAAGAGAAAGGATTGGCACTCTTTTTTATCGATTTGGATAAATTTAAAGAGATCAATGATTCATTGGGCCATGACGTAGGGGACAGGGTTTTAAAGATCATCACAAAGATACTGAAAAGTTCTATCCGAAAAGAGGATACTCTTTCACGTTTGGCTGGAGATGAATTCACTATTATCATGGAGGATGTGACCTATTCCGAAGATGTCTCTAAATTGGGACACGCTATTCTCAATATGTTTGCAGAACCTATACGTGTAGATGAGTATAAATTATATATTACCTGCAGTATCGGTATCAGTCTCTATCCCCAGGATGCAGACAATGAAAAAGATCTTTTGAAGTATGCAGATACGGCTATGTACAGAGCAAAAGAGAGCGGACGTAACAATTTTCAGTTCTATAGACCTGAAATGACAATACATGCACTCGAACAAATGCGTCTGAAAACCAGTTTACGTCAGGCTATTGATAATGAAGAGTTTATGATCCACTATCAACCGCAGGTCGATATCTCTACGGATACATTGGTAGGGATCGAGGCACTATTGCGATGGCGACATCCTACAAAAGGTCTGCTCATACCTAAAAAATTTATTACTTTGGCAGAAGAGACCGGTATGATCCTTGAAATTGATGACTGGGTGATGCATACCACAATGAGACAGGTTTCCAAATGGCATCATGACGGATTAGACCCCGGTATACTTGCATTGAATATTTCGATGACACAGTTAGAGTCTCCTAACTTCATTCATAGAATTCAAAATACGATGGATGCGTATGGTTTTAAGCCCGAATGGCTTGAATTGGAAATTACTGAAGGGCATATGATGAAAAATGCCATGGAGATCATTAATAAACTCAAGCAGGTAAGCAGACTGGGCATCAATATCTCTATCGATGACTTCGGAACAGGATACTCTTCACTCTCTCTCTTAAGACGTCTACCCATCAATAGACTTAAGATAGATAAATCCTTTATTGAAGATATCCCTGAAGATGAAGAAGATCTGACTATTATCAATTCGATCATAGCACTTGCAAAGAGTCTCAATCTTAAGGTCATAGCAGAGGGTGTAGAGACGATAGAACAGATCAACTTTTTAAAAAGTAAAAATTGTAAATACGTCCAGGGACACTACTATTTTTATCCTATGTCAGCAGAGGAACTTCAGGATATACTTTTAAAGAAAAACACATAGCCCCTATGCCGAAATGATCATTCTGCTTTGTTTTTCAACTTATCATAAAAATAGTTGGTGGCTTGAACAAAACCGTCAACGCTTCCACAGTCAAAACGTTTTCCTTTGAACTTATAGGCTAAAACCATACCTTTTTTCGCATGATTCAGCAATGCATCGGTAATCTGTAATTCTCCATTCTTACCAGGCTTGGTCTCCTCTATGGTTCTAAAGATATCAGGGGTCAGGATGTACCGTCCGATGATCGCCAGATTTGAAGGGGCATCTTCAGGGTCAGGTTTCTCTACCATATCGGATATCATAAACACATCATCTTCGATCTCTTTCCCATCGATCACGCCATATTTGTATGTCTCTTCTTTAGGTACTTCTTGAATGGCGACCACACAACATTTATATTTTTCATAGATCTTGACCAACTGGGCTAACACATTTTCACCCTCCTCATTCACACACAGGTCATCCGCCAAGATCACACCAAATGGTTCATTACCGATCAAGGGTTCACCTTTTAAGATGGCATGACCAAGTCCTAGCATCTCTTTTTGTCTGGTAAAAGTGAAGGTACATTTATCCATCATCTCTCGAGTGCTTTTGAGTAGATCTTCTTTGGAACTTCCTTTGATCTGATGCTCTAGTTCATATGAGATATCAAAGTGCTCTACCAAAGCCCTTTTACCTCGACCCGTGATGATCGCCATGACATCCATACCTGCATCACTTGCTTCTTCGACCCCATACTGTATCAATGGTTTGGTCAAGATGGGAAGCATCTCTTTTGGCGTGGCTTTGGTTGCCGGCAAAAAGCGTGTACCGTATCCCGCAGCGGGGAATAAACATTTTTTAATCATTTTTCTTCTCTCCTTTATTTAATGGTTTCAACCACAATATCTCATAGGGTTGCATGATAAATTTGCCTTCTACTATCTGTCGATGCGAAATTATATCCATTAATCCATTCTCTTTATAGGGTGAAATATCGACTTCCACTTCTGTTTTTTGGAAATTGTGTAGTGCGATGAGGAAATCATTGCTCTCTTTACCATAATGTTTTATGGCAAAGATCTCTTTACCCAATGACAAAAATTCAAACTTGGCAAAAGGGTCAAAACAGGGCTCATGAATACGTATAGAAATGAGTTGTTTATACCGTTTAAACAGATTATTTCGTAAACTTCCCTCTTCAGCCAGCTCCTCTTTGATATTATCAAAATTCAATTTCTCACGATTGATGGCACGGTTACGTCTCGTTTTTCTTACTGCTTCATGATAATTCCGTGATCCGACAAGTGAGTGGAAATAGATACCCGGAACCCCTGGCATTGCCAGAACAACAGCTTGGGAAAGGATCATACGTTTAAGCCTCAGGGTATCATCCTCATCAGGACTGGTTAAGATATCTATATAGCTACAGTTCAGCTCATAGGGAGATTTCTCCTCTCCCCCCACACTACGATAGGAAACTAACCCCCCATGTGCTTTGCAAGAGTTGACCATGAAGTTTAGCTCATCCTTATCAAGAATGTTACTCACTGCCCGTACCCCGATACCATCATGACTGGCTGTAAAATTAAAAAAACAGACCATGTCACTTGGAAGCTCTAAGGTCTTGGCCCATGCGGTCAACTTCGTCGTGTCTCCTGACAAAATAGAAAAGGCCAAGAGAGGCGGCAGTGCAAAGTTATATACCATATGTGCCTCATCCGATCCGTTACCAAAATAGGAGATGTTCTCATCGTGCGGTACATTGGTCTCAGTGATGATAATGATCTCAGGAGCTACCGCATGGATTACTTCACGCATTAATTGTATCAGTTCATGGGTCTGTGGCAGATGTACACAGTTGGTACCTATCTCTTTCCAGATAAAGGCAATGGCATCAAGTCTTATAAGTGACGCCCCTCTTTCTATATACGAAAGTAATACATCGAGCACTCTTAGCAATACTTTATAGTTGGCATAATTCAAGTCCACCTGATCCGCACTGAATGTTGTCCAGACGTGGCGGATACTCCCTTCATCATCAATGAATTCGGTAAGCAGAGGAGTGGTTCTAGGCCGTACCACAGCCGATAGATCGAGTGAAGGGTCAAGTTCGGTGAAAAAGTTATAATATTCGGGGTCATTGGCCAAGAACTTCTCGAACCAATCACTCAATTGGCTCATGTGGTTGATGACACCATCAAACATAAGACGGTGATCTTGATTCAATGCTTTAATGTTTTTCCATGAACCTTTTAAGGGACAGACGGCTTTATAGTCAACAATGGAAAAACCATCATCACTCGAATAAGGGTAAAATGGCAAAATATGTACACTGTTGATACAATCTTGTACATACTCATTCAAAAATCGGTGAAGCGTCGCTAATGCCGTTTCTCCTTCATGAAATATCTGATCACCATAGGTAATGAGTATCACATCTTTTTCACTCATCACATAAGGTTTGCTTTCAACTTTGTCTTGGTACTCATCGATCAGTGCAACTACAGCATCGTATGCCAGAGCAGCATCCTCTTGGCTATAAATACTTTCAAGAGAATATTTAATGAGGTCCAATCTCTCTTTGCTATCTCTTTCTAACATGATTCATTATCCTTATTGACAGCTTCTTTAAATTGATCTGATATCTCCGGCAATACCGAACGCAGACTGATCCAAGCTGAAAGTGACGGAACCCCGAGTGGATCGGCAAGAAAACTTTCACACGCCTCTTGAAGTGCATTATCAAACGTTTCAACGGCATCTATCTCTTTTTTTCTATCAAAGTTCAACGCATTGAATTTCGCTACAGCATCATAGCGGGCAATGGCTTTTCGACTCTCATGAAAAAATGAACTTCGTAGTGTGCTAAGAGACTCTTTGGAAAATGTCACCCCGCGCTGTGCCATCACTCTGAAAATAGTTTGGGCAATATCGATAGACATCTTTGCCACCCCGCCTTCAAGCTCTTGAGAAGGATTCTCTCCCGTGAGTTCCTGGTGTTTATGCTCATAGCTCTCCATGATCTCTGTTTGACAGATACGTCGTACAGAAGTTTTATCATAGACTTCACTCAGGGTTGAGACCTCTAAGCCCCAGGTAGGAGAGATACGAATACCCCGTGCAAGTGTACGTATAAAAGCAAATTCTCCTGAGAGTGCATACCTGAAACTGTCCATATAATCTAAATAGGCACTCTCCCCATAGGTATTTTTAAGTGCTTTGATGAGCGGCGTATAAAAAAGCCTTGTTACACGTCCATGTAATTTATCTGTTACACGTGAGTAGTAGCCTTTGTTAAATTCAAAATCCAAGGCCGGGTGGATGATCGGGTAAAAAAGCCGTGCAGGCACATCACGGCTGTAGTTTACAATATCACAATCATGCAAGGCAAATGCATAGGCATTTTTATCAGCAAG
>JBNLDB010000081.1:0-7074 GCA_050304115.1 Sulfurovum sp.
AGCACCTAAAAAAAGTACTATTTCTCTTTAAGTTTAATAGCGTTACAATGAACAAAGGATAATTTTTTTCCTTAATAACTTTGAAAGGATCTAGTATGGCAAAAAGAGGTAACTCGATTATCAAAGGCTTAGAGATCAATGAAATTATTTCATTGCTCAATAAAGCATATGCGGACGAATGGTTGGCTTATTATCAATATTTCATTGAAGCCAAAGTCATCAAAGGTATTATGAAGGATGCAGCCATAGCAGAATTGACACAGCATGCGGCAGATGAACTCAGACATGCGAATATGGTAGCAGACAGGATTCTTCAGCTTGGTGGGACCCCCCTCCTTCACCCACAAGAGTGGTTTACCCAAACGAACTGTGGCTATGAAGAGCCAAAAGATTTTGATGTTGTGAGCATACTTGAAGATTCGATCAAAGGGGAACAGTGTGCTATCTCTGTCTATTCACAACTGGCAGATATGACACAGCATAAAGATATCGTCACGTATGACATCGTCTCTGAAATACTTGCCGATGAAGTAGAGCACGAAGAAGATCTTCAAGCACTTCATGATGATATCACTGAATTTATAAGCGACCTCAAAAAAAGTATGCACTAAAAAGTAATGATTAAAGTTTAGTAAGGCAGATGGAGAGTATCTCATTGTAAAGTCATGATTGGACCAAAAAGCGTGGAGTAAAAAGATGCAAACATTGACCCTAGTAGAGATGTTACCTGCATTTTTGTTAACCCTGTTTGCAGGTCTTTCTACTGCCTTTGGTGCTATCTTTGCTTTTTGGGGCGGTGCAAAAAATACAAAGTTTTTATCCATAGGCCTGGGCTTCTCTGCAGGCGTCATGATCTATGTCTCATTCGTAGAGATCCTTGTCAAATCCCAAGATGCATTTACGTTAAAATATGGTGAAATCTTGGGTGAAAGTTTAGGCCTTGTTGCTTTTTTTGTCGGTATTGCACTCTCATTTGTCATTGACCAGTTGATCCCTGATAATATCAACCCCCACCATACACTTGATATTGAAAACAGTATTGATGGCGATGATACACAAACGATCCAAAACTATAGGGCCCCACTGGCACGTATGGGATTCTTTACCGCGATTGCCATTGCCCTGCATAACTTTCCGGAAGGATTTGCTACCTTTGTCTCAGCCTTACATAATATGACTACGGGTGTATCCATTGCATTAGCCATAGCACTCCACAACATTCCAGAAGGATTAGCCATCGCGCTTCCTGTGTATCATGCGACAGGAGATCGCAAAAAAGCATTTCTCTATGCCCTAGGCTCTGGATTGGCAGAGCCCGTTGGGGCGATCATAGGATTCCTTATTCTGGTCCCTATCATGGGAGATTTGGCATTAGGGATCACATTTGGCGTGGTTGCAGGTATCATGGTCTATATCTCATTTGATGAACTCTTACCCTCTGCCAGAGTCTACGGTAATGACCATACCACTATTTTTGGCCTTGTGATCGGTATGCTTGTAATGTCTGTCAGCTTGATACTTTTTAAACTATGAGCTTACTTTTTGATGCAATATGACCTTATGACTCGACGGTTCAATAGTTGAGTCCTCTGTACGATGATCATAGGCGATGACATAGACTTCATCGCCACTTTTTAAATAATTGTTCTCACCAAACGCTGCATAGGCAGTTGCACCTATGGAGACAAGTGCCTGTTTAGGATAGCCACATCTCTTCAGATGTGCAGCAATATCTTCAAGAGGTCCAAAATCCTCCTGGGTGTTCATCTTATCTATCAGCCATGTTTTCAGCTTAGTATAAAAGTAAGAGTACCCTAACAGTGGGGCATCCACACCATAAGGATGTAAGACACCTTCACGTTTCACAAAAGAGCACAGATGGTAATCATCCATTACACCACCCTCGTCAAATCTATCAATAGTGATCCATTTGTCACCGATACCTTTGGAATTGGGACCCCAGGACTTTTTCTCTGAAATCTTTCTAGCTCCTTCTTTACGAATGGTGCAGTCATTAAAAGTAGTGAACTTTTTTGCAATCAGATCAATCACCTTTTTATCATCATCGTAGACTATATCAAAGAGTACTGCGATCTCCGGTTCAACCTGTGCATTGGCTTCATAATCCGGAAGTGTCAGTGTGTCTGTACCTATAGAGTATATGCCTAAAAAAGAGTCTGATCCGGGAAGATAAAAAGGAAATATACCTTTAGGTGCATCAGGTTCAGCAGTAATGACATTCTCAAAATCTTTGAGCTCACCTGCTTGTTCTAAATGGTGTGCAAAGTTTCCTGCGACACCTAAACATATCGTATTTTGTAATTGCATAAAGATCCTTAGACAAAGTAATAGTGTAGTATATCTTAGGGATGGTTACAGGGTGTTTTAAAAGTGTAAGATGAAATGAAAGAGAAATGTATCTACTACCTGATGGCAGTAGATATGAGGGTGAACTTAGTTACCTGCTACAGCGTCTTTAAGTGTTTTACCCATTTTAAATTTAGGTGCAGTGTGTGCCGGCTTTGTATAAGTTTTGTCAGTTCCTGGAACTTTACCACTTTTTTCTGCTACATCTACTGTAGAGAATGTTCCGAAACCTACCAATGATACAGTCTCTTTTTTTACTAATGCTTCAGTCACTGAAGTGATAAATGCTTTTACCGCTCTCTCTGCTGCTGCTTTACTTTCAAACTCACCGTTTTTCTGTACCAATTCTACGAAATCTGCTTTTGTCATTCTACTTCCTTGTTTTTAAGATGGAATCATTATATCACAACTAATTCTTAAAAAAAGATAAAAATATGATAAAAAGCCCTATTTTACGGCATTTCATACACTTTTGTTAAAAAAAAGAGTAAATATAATATTAAATTATTTACATAGATAATAGTTAATATATCTATAGATTATATTCTATGCCTATCTGAACACCCTTATCCTTACAGAAATAGCCTCTACTGACGTTGTAAGCGCTCTTCCTTTCATCTGATAGAGATCTTTAAAAATCAAATAATGAACATTTTGAGAGTCAGATCACTTCTCTTTATAATGTATGAAACACTTCAAAATCTGATCCAATACTTAAAATAGTATTTGAATGACAGAGAAATAAAAAAATTGTAGTAGTCAGAGTTTGCATAGATGATGGAATCAAATAGGTAAAAAATATATGATGTTGAAAAAGTTTGAGAAAGATGGTGCGTCAGAGAGGATTTGAACCTCCACACCCGTAGGGCACTACCCCCTCAAGGTAGCGTGTCTACCGTTCCACCACTGACGCACATAGACTTGTAGTTTAAAGTACTACCAAACTTTAAAAAATGAGGGTTTGAAAAGTTGTGACGGATTATATCCATCACAACCTTTTAATGTCTTTAAAATTAACCGATAAATGGGTTAGCGTAAAGAGCGATAAGCGCAATTACCAATGTATAGATAACTTGTGCTTCGATCATTGCAAGAGCGATGAACATTGTAGTCATTAGTTTACCACCAAGACCTGGGTTTCTAGCAGTACCAGCGATAGTCGCAGCAGCAGTGTTACCCATACCAACAGCTCCACCAAGAGCAGCAAGACCAAGACCGATACCAGCAGCAACTACTGAGTATGCTTTGATCATAGATTCACCATCTGCTTCACCAGCAAATGCAACAGCACCAAGTGCTAAGAAAAGTAAGAAAAACTTTTTCATTTTATATCCTTTAAATTCATAGATTTTAAGTCTCTTCGACTGTTCTAGAAGTCCGTTCGGATAGCGTAAACGATACTAAATATCGCCAACATAGACATAAATGCCTACATTTCCCTACTTATCACTTCAAATAACGTCGAAATTATATCTAAAATATATTTAAAAAATGCATTGTCTATCGATACAAAAATATTCCAAGCGATTAATTTAATTTAAACTTAAATAATATAATAAATTATGATAGAATAAAATAAGGGAATGGGTCACAATGATTGTCAATGTATTTCTCTCTAATTAAAGGACAAGGAAGAAAAGGAATGGAGTTTGTAGATTATTTTGCAGCATATTGGCTAGTGATAAAATATTTGGTGCTCTTTGCAGCCATTATTATTTTACTGAGCAGTATCGATGATTTTTTTATAGATTGTTATTATTGGGTCCGTCGCATATGGCGAAAGTTCACAGTATATAAAAAATATAAACCATTTAATGTCAATGAGCTTTATAAAGACAAAGAAAAACCTATGGCTATTATGATACCCGCTTGGCAGGAAAAGGGGGTTATCGCAGACATGGCTGCCTTGGCTGCTTCAAGTTTTGAGTATTACAACTATCATATATTTATCGGGACCTATCCTAATGATCCTGAGACACAACATGATGTTGATATGGTCGTTGAACATTATCGAAATGTCCATAAGGTGGTTACCCGTACTCCCGGGCCAACCAATAAATCCGATTGTCTCAATCATATCATTGAAGAGATCTTCTTATTTGAAAAAGAACATAATATTGAATTTGAAGGGTTTGTCCTGCATGATGCAGAAGACTTGATACACCCTTTGGAATTAAAACTCTTCAATCGTCTTATTGATAAAAACGATCTTATTCAGATCCCTGTTTTCCCGTTTGAAAGAGAGTGGTATGATTTTACTACAGGACACTATGAAGATGAATTTGCAGAAAATCATGGTAAAGACCTTATTGTCAGAGAGAGTATTTTAGGATTTGTTCCAAGTGCAGGTGTAGGGACAGCCCTGAGCAGAAAAGCCATTGACAAACTCAAAGAGATACACAATGGTGAAGTATTCTTAATTGATACGCTTACAGAGGATTATAATTTAGGCTTTGAGCTGTTTCATGAAGACATGAAACTGATCTTTGTAAGAGTACCTGCTGAACTGGAATATACGACCAGAAACAGCTACGGTAAGGAAAAAAATGGGAAAAAACAGGTACTCATCAGTGTCAGAGAGTTTTTCCCTTCCACATTCCGTCAAGCAGTGAGACAAAAAGCAAGATGGATCACCGGTATTGCACTTCAAGGATGGCAACAACTTGGATGGTCTAACAGTTTTAAAACCAACTATATTCTGTATAGGGACAGAAAAGCGATTCTCACTAACCTTGCGAATGTGTTAGGCTATATTCTTGTTATCAATATCCTTGGGATGGCATTCTATACAAAGATCACACAAGATATATGGTGGTTCCCACCAATTGTTGAAAAGGGTGATCTACTCTGGAACCTTCTTATCATTAACGCTTTTTTCTTTCTTAACCGTATACTCCAGAGAATGTATTTTACCTATGCAGTCTATGGTATCAAAGGGGCTTTACTGAGTATCCCGAGAATTATTTGGGGGAACATCATCAACTTTTTTGCCATGTTCAGAGCCTTGGTACAGTTCTTTAAACTTACAAAAGCAGGTAAGCAGATCCCATGGGATAAAACAACCCATGATTTCCCACTTCGCAGGAAGCTCCAGAAAAAACTGGGGGATATTCTATTAGAAGAGAAGCTTATAGACGAAGCTACGCTTGAACAGGCATTGGCAAAACAGAGAAGTGAACATAAGCCATTAGGGAGACTACTGTTAGAGGAGAACATTATAAGTGAAGAAGATCTCTCAAGAGCAATGTCCATACAAAGCAATCTGAAATATATCCATGATATAGCACCAGATCAAATAGATAGTGTGACCATGAATAGAGTAGATAAATATTCATTGCTTGAAAATGACATTATTATCCTCAAGAGTGTCGATCATGTACATCCTATCGTCTCATCAGGCCAGGTAGTAGATGTAGTAGTAGATGAATGTAAAAGAAAGCTCTCAAATGGTACCGAACTTTACATTGCGAATGAAAGTACGATCGTTGCAATTCAGAAAGAGGTACTTTTCCATGACCTGAGTGAAACAGAGTTTAGGCAGCTTCGCAGCGTTCTAAAGAAAAAAATGATCCCACGAGGCATGGTGGATGAGATTTTAGAGTACAGAACGCAAAACAACCAAGACTTTATTGCCAGTTGCCAACATTTTGGATTCTTACCTGATGACCAACTTACAAGGATTGACGCATGAAACGAATACTAGTATTGATACCTCTTTATTGTATGACATTCCTAAATGCAAATGTTGTGAATGACTCTATGGATCATGTTAAAGAGGAACTCACTGAATATCGGGTCTATCCCAGATTACAAAAAGCGGATAACTACATTGCCGAAGGTAAGATCAAAGAGGCAAAAGAGCTTCTTTTGAAAGTCTTAGAGATCGATCCAAAAAATGCTAAAGCAGGTAGTCGGGTTGTTGCACTCTGTATGCAGGATAAAGACTTTGAATGTGCCGACAAGTATGTGGAATTTGTAGAATCCCCTACGTATGCCAAATACTATCAAGGGTATATCTCTTTTCAATTAAAAAACTATGACAAAGCACTCAAAGCAGCAACTTCTATAGAGGATACCAGTGCCCTTAAAAAAAGTGAACAGGAACTGAACAATCATATCATTCTAAGATCAGCCATTATGTCTGAAAATCAAAAAGCGACCCATACCTATCTGGAAAAAATACTCCATCCAAAATACAACAGTGCATCTTGTCCATCCGAATCTTTAGAAATTATCACTCTGCTCTTTGAGCATCAACTCTTCGATGCGGCGTCCAAAGAAACCGCTTTCTATGTAGAGCATTGTCAGTCCCAAAAGATACCGGATGAAAAACTTGCTATCTGGTCGGACCTTTTGAGAAAAGAGAAGCTGTTTAGTCAAGAAGAGCGTATCATTGCCTATATGGAAGATGTCGGTTTGAAAAATGAACATACGTTATCCATGTATCTAAAAAGCGGTGATACAACAAAAGCTATCGAAACCATGGAAAAGATATATCAGGCAGACCCTTCCGATGAGCATAAAGTACGCCTGGTGTATCTTTATGAGAATGGCAAGATGCAAGATAAAATTATGACGCTTTATTCAGAAGCATACGAACTGAAGAAAAATCCGGAAGAGCTGAAAACACTGCTTTATCTCAAAAAGGATCCTGAACTGCAGTATCAAATACTAGAAAAATACTATCCTTATGCAGGGCTTACTGAT
>JBNLDB010000082.1:0-6992 GCA_050304115.1 Sulfurovum sp.
CTGGTCCATTAGATAATGATGGAAATCCGACTTTTGCTTTGGCTGACTATTCAAAAGTAAATGCATTTGGTGCATACCTACTTAGAAACTATGGAGGAGCACAACTTCTTCATAATATTATGTTTAACAGTGATACAGATGTGAAAGCTGTAGTTTCTGCTGTAGGTTTAGGAAAAACGTTTGCAAACTTACTTAGTGAGTGGGGTGTTGCAGTGATACTTTCAGATCATGTTGATTTGTTGAATACACCTTTTTATAATACGGGTGATTTTACATATGATCTTCATAATGGTATTACCTATGAGTTAGGATCAATCAACTTTTTCAATTATATTCTTTTGAATCCACTACAAGACGGTCCAAAGATATATACAACAGCAGGTACCATTCAGCCACAGGGGAACTATTACTATAAAATAGGTGATAATGTTACAGGTGATTTTAATATCACCCTAGAATTGAATGGTCAAACTGAAGCAACGTTAATAGCTAAATAGAAGAAGGGCATGTATGAAAAAAATACTTATCGGTCTCGGTCTTATAGGATTGTTTGTCGGATGTGCACAGGACAATATAATGGAGCTTGAGGGAAGGGTAGCAGTGAAAGGCTCTGCACCTCATACATACCTGAGTATTAAAGACTCTAACACCCAAACCTCTTACAAGATAAATAACCAAGCCAAGTTTGATCTGGCGAACAAACAAAATCAAACTATTAAAGTCAAAGCAGTGCTCATAAAAGAAGCGATAGGCCCTGGTTTTCCGGCAGTGATAGAAGTTGTAGAGGTCCAATAGACCTTTTTTACTTACTCTCTTTTTTTCTCACGATATTTGCTCCCAGTGCAGCAAGTTTTCCTTCCAGGTTATCATATCCACGGTCCAGGTGATAGATACGTCTTACGTTGGTTGTGCCTTCTGCAACAAGGGCAGCCAGAACAAGTGCAGAAGAGGCTCTGAGGTCTGTTGCCATGACATCTGCACCATAGAGTTTATCCACACCTTTCACCGCTGCAGTACTCCCTTTGAGCCAGATATCTGCTCCCAGACGGTTCAGTTCACTGACATGCATAAAACGGTTTTCAAAGAGACGCTCTTCTATAAGGCTTTCACCTTCAGCCATGACTGCAAGTGCCATGAATTGCGCTTGCATGTCTGTAGGGAAGCCGGGGTATTCAATCGTGATAAGATTGACAGGCTTGAGGGTTGAAGCAGGATGGATAGTGATACTCTCATCACCCAGATCGAACGTACACCCCATATGTTCCAGTTTGTCTATAGATGCGCGTATGTGTTTATGGTTGACGTTATGAAGGGTAATACTTGAATGTGTAATAGCTCCCGCACAAAGGTAGGTTCCTGCCTCTATGCGGTCTGGAATAATCTCCACCGTTTTAAATGTAAGAGGCTGTCTGTCCGTACCCTCTATAATAAGCTCATCCGTGCCGATACCTTCTATCTTTACCCCTGCATCACGTATCATTTCACAGAGTTGTACCACTTCTGGTTCTTTTGCCGCATTAATAATGGTTGTAGTTCCTCTAGCCAATGCAGCAGCCATCACGATATTTTCCGTACCACCTACAGTGATCTTATCGAAGATGATCTTTGCACCTTGAAGACCATTGGGTGCTTCAGCACGAACATATCCGCCTTTGATCTCTATGTGTGCACCCATCTCTTCGAGTGCTTGAAGATGAAGGTCTATAGGACGTTGGCCGATTGCACAACCACCAGGTAGACTCACTTCACATTCACCAAATCTTGCAAGCAGAGGACCCAAAACCAAAATAGATGCTCTCATTTGAGAAACGATTTCATAGACTGCTTTGGTAGAGTTGATGCTGGCATTGTTGATATGTGCTACGGTATTATCATGTTCAACGTTACCTCCAAGCATCGTCAGAAGTTTAAGGAGCGTTCGGATATCTACTACATTAGGAAGGTTTGTTAAGGTAACTTCTTTGTCACTGAGTATAGTTGCAGCGATGATAGGAAGGGCAGCATTTTTGGCACCACTGATCGTAACATTTCCACTTAACTTTCTACCACCTACTATCTCTAAATAATCCATCCATCATATCCTCAAATTATATTTGAAAGATTTTATCTAAAACTCGATTAGAAGTGACCTATGGATAGTGGTAGTCAGTATTTTAATACCACCCGATATCACACAATATTTTTCCTTTTACATTAAAAAATAGAAAAATTCATATTATTCACTATAATTTAATCTAACTATAACGAGAACTTCTGTACTATATTTAATAATATGTACTCAAGAAGGGCTACAGGCCTACATTTTAAGGGAAAAGAATGTCGAGTAGTTTAGATAAATTAAAAGCGCTTACGAGTCGCTTGGAAGATAAAATTGAAGAAAAAGAAAAAAAGTCTTCGGTTGTATCTACTGAGCACAAAGAAGTGCCAAAAACTAAAAAGAAACCATCGGTAAAAGCTGTTCGTAAAGCAGGTGATAACTTTGATAATGTTCGTGAAGAGAATATTGTACGGGTCAAAGAACTTTATGAAAAACTCAAAATATTTGAGAAGTCTCCGGACTTTGATAAGGTCTTTATGTATAAAGCCATGAACCTCTCTGGTATCGGTTTAAAAGAAGATGATTTTGGTGAAGTACGTGAAGGTAAATATATCCAGGTCATCGCTATTACTTATGAACCGGACAAGTATGGTAAAAAGAAAGCGAAAAATATCTCATTAGGATATTTCGGTAAAGCTGAGACACTGGAGAACAAACGCAAAAATGAGATCATTGAATTTGTTTTACGCTGGCGTTATGAAAAAGCCTTTCAAAATGTGGAGCACTATAAAGATCTCATTTCACGTGTTGAAGTACCTTCCGATACGCTCTTTTAAAATTTAGGGAATTTTCATTTCCCTAACGCTTCACTAATTAAAAATTTGCTACAATCAAATTATAATTTTACTACTTAGGATTGTTATGCATCTCGATCTTACACCAGAAGCACTTTTGGCACAGCTTGGCTATACAAAAACGGAACAAACACTCAAACAAATCAATGATATCATCGGAAATACAAAGAACTTTCACAAGTTTTCACAGCATATCCCATCATTCAATGATGCCTTGGCTGTCGAAAAAGGTTTTATTGCTATGTCCAACTCGGAAGCACATTTAAAGATCAAATGTGATGAAGATACGGGAGCAGATAACCTTTCTGGATTTACAGAACTGGTAAGACATTGGGCAGAGAAATATAAATTAGAACTCAAACAGGTAGATAATAAAAATACTTACTACATTATCGGTCAGAAATAATTGCCTTTATCCTCTCTTAATGACGAGCAGCTTAGTGCTGCTACGGCACCCCTAGGACACAATCTCATTATTGCCAGTGCAGGTACGGGGAAAACCTCTACCATCGTAGGCCGTATCGCACATCTTTTACATCAGGGGACTGAACCTTCAAAGATACTGCTTTTAACCTTTACCAATAAAGCAGCAGGGGAGATGATTGCACGTCTTGAACGCTACTTCCCTAAAAAGATCGTATCGAAAATAGAATCCGGAACGTTCCATGCCGTCTCGTACCGATGGCTTAAAGAGATCTATCCGAATTTGGCACTGAAACAACCCTCTGAGCTTAAAACACTTTTCAGAAGTATCTATGAAAAACGTAATTTTGAGCGTATGAACCTGACCATGCAGCCTTTTTCAGCGACATACCTTTATGAGATGTACTCTTTGTACCAAAATGCCTCCCTGGATGGCTTTGATACATGGTTCTTGGAGAAATACCCTGAGCATGAACTTGTCATGGATATCTATATGGATATCACGCAAGAGTTTGAAAAAGAGAAGATAGCCTACGGGTTCGCCTCTTTTAATGACTTGCTGCTGCGTATGAAGAACCATTTGGAAGAACATACGATACATTTTGAAGAGGTGCTTGTGGATGAATATCAAGATACCAATACCCTTCAAAGCGCTTTGATAGATGTACTCAAACCAAAATCACTTTTTTGTGTAGGAGATTATGATCAGAGTATCTATGCATTCAATGGGGCAAATATCGAGAATATCGCAACGTATTCACAACGTTATAAAGATGCAGAAGTGTTTACACTCAAAACAAATTATCGTTCGACAGCGCCTATACTCTCTTTGGCCAACCGAGTCATAGAAAGAAATGAGCGTATTTATCCTAAAAAACTGGAAGTGGGCCGTGATGTAAAGAGTTATCCGCCTAAACTCTTGATGTACAATGACCTATTTGAACAGTACCAGTCCATTGCGGAGAGTATTAAACGTACCCATGTACCCAATGACCAGATAGCTGTTATTTTCAGGAACAACTCTTCAGCTGATGGTGTAGAGGCCAGTCTACGTGAGTATGGTATCCCCTGCAAGCGTAAAGGCGGGACAAGTTTTTTTGATACCAAAGAGATAAAGTTTTTACTGGACCTTTTAGCACTGTTGGTCAATCCGAAAGATATGATGGCGTTTATCCATGTGTTTGAGTATGCCAGAGGGGTAGGATCAGCACTCTCTAAAGAGTTTTTCCAATCTTTCCTGCATTTTGGGCAGGGCAATTTCATGCAGGGGGTACTCTACCCGAAGGTGCATGACTTGCCGAAGCTGAACCCTAACAAAAATGTTCAGCTGGGACTTTTTGATGATGATCAGGAGATAGGATCTGCTGCAAGGTTTAAACATATGGATCTCGACAGTGCTCTTTATAACCATCCATTGCTGAAACATGCAAAACTTACGAATGACGGTATGGCATTTTTCAAAGATTTTTATATGCTGATGAAGTCTATACATCAGCTAGAAAAACCCTCTGATATCTTAAAGAACATTATCGCTTCGAAACTTTATGCAGGGATCATTGAACTCCTGGCAACACAAAGAGGACGATTGAAGTCCGGTGAGGTCGATGAAGAGAAAAAGAAACAGGCAAAAGAACGTATACAGAGAAAAGCACATCTTTTGCTGGACCTTTCACGGCAGTATGCAGAGTTGCGGCGTTTTGTGAATGCCATGGTACTGGGTGGAAATGAACTCAGTGAAGGCGAGGGTATTAATCTACTTACCGTCCATGCAAGTAAAGGACTGGAATTTCCGGAAGTCTATGTCATTGACCTGGTAGACGGAAGATTTCCGAACAGAAAGATGATGTCCAGCATCGAAGAGGAACGCCGGCTGTTCTATGTTGCCGTAACACGCGCTAAAGACAGACTTTATCTCTCTTTGGCAAAATTTGACAGAGTGAAAAAAATAGACTACAAACCTTCACAGTTTCTGCATGAAGCAGGGCTGATCAAAGGGGAATTTGTAGAACCTGAGCCTAAAGGGAAAAAAGAGAAGAAAGAGACGAAAGAACCTGCGGTTTAGTGGTACCTTTTATCTCTGATACTCATCTGTTTGGTACCTTCATCCACATAGATATCAAACAGGTCGATCTCATCTATCAGATTGCTGAGTTTTTTGTATCCGAAGTTGATAGGTGAAAAAGAGGTTGAGTTATTGATATATTGGCCTATATCAGCAAGATTTGCCCATCCATCCTCATCCATGGTCTGTTCAACCGCTGTTCTTAGCACATTGACCAGCCAGGTATCCTGCCGCATCTCTTTACCGGATTGACGTACCGGTGCCGGCATCACATCAACGCTCTCAGTACTGTGGGTACTACTGTTGGTCATAAGCTTTTCAGTAAAGATGAATTGTGAACATGCTGCCATAAAAGGTTTAGGTGTCTTTTTTTCACCAAATCCATAAACCCTGATACCTTCATTTTGTACACGCATCACCACAGGGGTAAAGTCAGAGTCACTGGTAGCAAATGCAAAAGCATCGATATCTTTGGTGTGAAGCAGATCTATGGCATCTATCGTCATGAGAATATCTGTGGCATTTTTATTTTTGGAGTAGTCAAACTGCTGTATGGGTTTAATGGCGAACTCTAAGAGTTTGTCTTCCCAGTTCTTGAGGTTATCTTTTGTCCAGTTACCATAGGCTTGACGTATGTTCACGACCCCGTATTTACTCAACTCATTGATAATACCTTCTATGGAACGGTGTGATATATTGTCACAGTCTATAAACAATGCGATGTGATCTTCTTTTTTACTTTTTGCCATATCAGTCCTTTGGTTTATAATAGGTCATAGTGCTTCGGCCGAATTTTTTGCGTTTCATCAACGCCAATGCACCTATCTCTTCTGGCATATCCAGACTTGTCATATGTTCGACGATAACCATTTCACATACTTGGGGTTCAATGGTCTCTATGAGTGCGATGGTTTTATCATAGACATCATCCATACCATCACGGGTAGAGAAGGGTGGATCAAAGTAAAAATAGGTCTTTTCCTTGCTCTGCTTGACAATATCATAAACCGTAGCAAACTTTTCAAAACTGTCACCATAGAAAAGATGGCACTTGGAAGGATCGACACGTTTGACATTCCCTTCTAGACAACGAAAAGCGGTGCTGTTATACTCCATAAAATAACATTGACCTGCACCACGGCTTAAAGCTTCCAGTCCTATGGAGCCTGAACCCGCAAAGACTTCCACAAAGTTCTTGTCGATAATATCAAATTGTAAGGTATTAAAAAGGGATTCTTTTAAAATACCTTTTGAGCTGCGCGTTGTAAATATATCCGGTATCTCTATCTTTTTGCCTTTATGTGTACCGGCAGTAATGGTCGTTGTAAATAGTTTGATTTTTTCTTTTGATCTCATGGTATGAGTGTATCTAAATATGCGTTAAAAATTGACTATGCTCTGCAGTGTATTGATCAACTTACTCTCTTCTTTGATATCTGCCCGTTCTTTGCCCGGTTCAGTACTGGTTATGATCGTACGTGCAGTGATGAGTTTGGTACGGTCTTTTTTACGTATTCCCCAGTAGGTATGCATAATGACGGGCTCACCTTTATATTCACCCAGATAAAGTACGACATGTCCTGGGACATAGAGCAGGGATCTAAAAGGCTCGGCA
>JBNLDB010000083.1:0-6972 GCA_050304115.1 Sulfurovum sp.
AAATCTTTTTATTCCCTCTTCAACACTCCACCACTCAGGGAAGACTGCATCATAAAATGGCTGTGTGACCTCGGCAAAACTCTCTTTGTCCTCATAGATATTCACACACCATTCAAAGGACATACATCGGGCATTCAAGGCTTCCATTGAGAGCAGCGTATCATTGATACATCCCAAGCGGCTGGGTGTGACCAAAAGCACTCTGGAACCTAGTCTCTTGGCCAGGTCTATCATCATGAAATCTTTTGTCATGGGTACCATAAGACCGCCTGCACCTTCCACTAAAAGGATGTCACAGCGCTGTGAGAGTTCGTGATATTTTTCTATGATCTTCTCGAGCACTATTTCTCGTTTGGTGTCTGCACAAAAAGGGGCTGCGGGGAGGGGAAAAGTATAGGCAGTGATATCTTCCGGAGTTAGATCATTAAAATTCTTGTTTACTTTTTGGCAAACTTTTAAGAGTAAACTAGCATCATGGGGAATGATATTTGCACCTGTTTCAATAGGTTTAAATACACCCACAGACAAACCTCTCTCTGCAAACGCTTCAATGAGTTGAACGGTGGTATGTGTTTTGCCGATATTAGTGCCTGTGGCGGTGATGAAAAGTGATTGCACTTGCATTTCTCCATTTTTTCTGTATAATAATATAGAATAATTTATGAGGATTTTAACATAAGATGCCAAAGTTTGAAGAAGAGTTAGAGCTAGATTTAGAGTTACACGAACCGAAAATGTTCAAAGTGTTACTGCATAATGATGATTATACGAGTATGGATTTTGTCGTGGAAGTACTGATGGGGATTTTCCATAAGACACATACACAGGCAGAACAGATCATGTTGCAGATACATGAGAAGGATAAAGCCATATGCGGTGTATACAGCTTTGAAATAGCACAGACCAAAGCACAGCAGGTCAAGCAAAAGGCCAAAGAAAATGAGTTTCCACTACTCGCAACCATTGAAGAGGATAGTTAATATGATTAGTATTGCACTGAATGATGTATTTAAGGGAGCTGTAGGATATGCGAAAGAGAATAGACATGAATATTTAACCGTAGAACATGTATTCCTATCGATAGTAAAAAGTGCAGCAGGACAAGAGATACTTTCTATACTTGATGCGGATCTTAAGAGATTGGAGTCAGGTATCACCGAGCATATTACCAAGACGATACCTTCGCTGAAAGAAGCGGTCGAGCCATTTGAGACCGTAGCACTCTCCCGTGCCATCAATGACATGATGACACATATCCACAGTGCAGGCAGAACAGAAGCCAGCATAGGTGATATGATAGCAGCGATCTTTATGCAAGAACACTCCTATGCGGTCTACCTCATGAAAAAAGAGGGTATAGCCCGTGTAGATATACTAGAAGTGATATCCCATCGTTATGATAAAGCAAAAGACGGTACAACAGAGAAAAAAGAGGGAGAGACCCTATTAGAACAGTTTACCGTAGAGCTTGTATCTTTGGCCAAAACAGGCAAAATTGACCCGGTAGTAGGCCGTGTGGATGAGATAGAACGTGTGATGCAAACGCTCTGTAGACGGAAGAAGAACAACCCTCTGCTTGTGGGTGAACCAGGCGTAGGTAAAACAGCCATTGCTGAAGGTTTGGCTTTGAAAATCTCTGAAGGGGATGTACCGGAGATATTGAAAAACTCAAAAGTGTTTGCTTTGGATATGGGTTCTTTGGTTGCAGGTACGAAATACAGAGGTGATTTTGAAAAACGTCTTAAGGGTATCATCAAGGAACTCACTGTAGAAAAAGATGCCATTTTATTTATTGATGAGATCCATACGATGGTTGGAGCAGGTGCAACAAGCGGTGGAAGCATGGATGCATCCAACTTGCTGAAACCTGCACTTGCACGGGGTGACCTGAAGTGTATCGGTGCAACGACCTATGCAGAGTTCAGAAACTTCTTTGACAAAGACAAGGCGCTCAGCCGTAGGTTTGCCAAAGTGGATGTGGAAGAGCCGAGTCTTGAAGATACGATGACGATCTTGCAGGGTATCAAACATAAATATGAGGATTATCATAAGATCACATTCACGGATGAGGCACTGCAGTCGGCTATCGATCTTTCTGTCAAGTATTTGCATGACAGGTTCCTGCCTGATAAAGCGATGGATATCATCGATGAGGTGGGGGCACACTTTATGCTCAGAGGTGAAGAGGGTGTGACGGTACAACCTAAAGATATTGAAGAGAGTGTCGCGAAGATCATGAAACTTCCTTCCACGGTCATAGGTACGGATGATACGAAGAAACTGAAATCACTAGAGAAGGATCTGGCTTCTCATATCATTGGTCAGGATGAAGCGATCACAGCTTTGGCTACGGCGATCAAACGTTCCTATGCCGGGCTCAATGCACCGAATAGACCTATAGGAAGTTTCCTGTTCGTAGGACCTACGGGAGTGGGTAAGACGGAACTTGCGACACAGCTTGCAAAAACGATGCATGTGCATTTTGAACGATTGGATATGAGTGAGTACATGGAAGCGCATACCGTCAGCCGTTTGGTCGGTGCACCTCCGGGGTATGTAGGGTATGAGCAGGGCGGACTTTTGACCGAGATGATCAAAAAACACCCGCATACGGTTTTATTGTTGGATGAGATAGAAAAAGCACATCCTGATATCATGAATATTCTACTTCAGGTAATGGATGGTGCGAAGTTAACAGATAACAACGGTGTGGTCTCTGATTTTAAAAATGTGATACTCATTATGACCTCGAACATCGGTACGAAAGAAGCCAATGTAATGGGATTCAATAAAGACACTTCGGTCAAAACAGATAAAGCACTGGCAGCTTTCTTCTCGCCTGAATTTAGAAACCGACTCAGTGCAACGATCGAGTTCAATAAACTTGGATTGGATGTACTTGTGACCATCGTTGAGAAAGAAATAGATAAACTCAATCTCTTGCTCAAACCTAAAGATGTCAAAGTGACGCTAGGGAAAAAAGCCAAAGAGTACTTGGCCAAAGAGGGGTATGATGAGCGTTATGGTGCTAGACATATTGCACGTGTGATTGATGCCAAGGTCAAAGAAGCACTCACAGATGAGATACTGTTCGGAAAACTTAAAAAAGGCGGTTTGGTCAAAGTCACCTACAAAAATGATAAATTAGATTTTTCATTTGATAGCAAATAGATCGATTAAACAGTCATATCACAGGAAAGGATCAATAGTTGGCGTCCACGGTTGAGGAAGATGACTATTTGATCCCCCCGCTGAGTAAGAACTCTACAGCATTCCCCGATCCACGTTTAGCTTCCGATGAAGGTTTGCTTGCCTACGGAGGAGATCTCTCTCCGGATCGATTGATCGCTGCATATAAAAAAGGGATATTCCCCTGGTACAGTCAAGGGGATCCTATACTCTGGTGGTCACCCAACCCACGTCTTCTTCTATATCCTGAAAATTTTAAAGTACGTAAATCCTTTAGAAGGGTATTGCGTTCCGGAAAATTCACGGTCACGTTTGATCAAAGATTTCCGGATGTCATCAGAAAATGTGCAACCGTCTACAGAGAAGGCCAAGAAAGCACTTGGATCGTCAGAGAGATAGAGGAAGCCTATATACGCCTGCATGAAGAGGGCTTTGCACACAGTGTGGAAGTTTATAAAGAGGGGAAACTGGTAGGTGGACTCTACGGCATTGCTCTGGGAAAAGCGTTTTTTGGCGAGTCGATGTTCTCTTTGGTCCCTGATGCATCCAAGGTCGCTTTTAAAGCACTAAGTGATGTTTTAGGCAGTAGAGGTTATGATTTTATAGATTGTCAGATGAAAACAGATCATATGCTAAGTTTAGGCGCTGAGGTGGTTGAGAGAGATATCTTTCTCGATGCATTGGAAAAGACGCTTGAAAAACCTACTGATTTTGGTTCATGGCAGCATTTTATCTGGGAGTACAAAGATGGTTAATAGAGATATAGGGTTCTCTTTATGGTTGGATTTTGTAGAAAGAGATTTTCTCAAAAATGATTTTTCTGCATTGATTGAAAAAGGTATCATTAATGGTGCTACGAGCAATCCGTCTATTTTTGCTTCTGCGATTACCACTTCTCCTGCCTACAAGGAGCAGTTGGCTTCTCTTTCAGGCAAAAGCCCAAAAGAAAAGTATGAAGCACTGGCTATCGAAGATATCCGTACTGCTGCACAGGCATTAAGACCTCTGTATGATGAAGGAAATGACGGGTATATTTCCATAGAAGTGGATCCTTTCCTTTCAAACGATACGGAAGGTACAGTTGCCGAAGGTAAAAGACTCTTTGAGGCTATCGGTGAGCCTAATGTGATGGTAAAAGTACCTGCCACGGAAGCAGGATATGATGCCATGACCCAATTGTTAAGTACAGGTATCTCGGTGAATGCCACATTGATCTTCTCCCCTAAACAGACAAAAAAAGCATTGAAGGCCATGAAAAAAGGGTTGGATTGTTTTGAAAAAGATGGTGGATTGAGAGCAGAAGCCGTGATCTCTGTTTTTGTCAGCCGTTTTGACAGACTCATGGATGCTGATCTGGAAAAAGAAGGGATTCCTGTTGCAAAAACAGGTATCTATAATGCTGCAAAGATCTATAATCTTATCGAAGCGAACCATACACCTAGTGTACGTACCCTTTTTGCGAGTACCGGCGTAAAAGGTGATGCCCTTCCGGCAGATTACTATATGAGAGAACTGCTCGCACCGCACTCTGTCAATACAGCACCCCTTGGAACGATTGAAGCATTCATTGCAAAAAAGGCACCTGTACCTAAATTCCCTTTGGAAGACAGTGAGATCAAGGGGTATTTTACAAAATTAGCTGATAATGGGTTTGATATGGATAAAGTGTATAGTCAACTTTTAAAAGAGGGACTTGAAGCATTTGAAAAAGCATTCCAAGAGATGCTTGACAGTTTAAAATAAATCACAGGCCAAAGGGACAGTATGGAAGAAAAACTCAAGCTCTATCTCAGAACAATGATCAGTCACAGTGGGAGTGACCTGCATCTCAAGTCAGGTTCCCAAGTCAGAGTACGTATACATGGGGTACTCAAAGTATTGGGAAAAGATGAACTCAGTGCAGAGATGATGGACAAGTTGGCTCAAGAGATCACGACTGCAGATCAATATGAAAAGCTACAAACAGATAGAAACCTGGATTTTTCCTATGTCATGGGAGAGGATAGTAGATTTCGTGTCAACTTCTTTTATCAAATGGATGGCTTGAGCGCGGTTTTCCGTATTATTCCTGTGAAGATATTGACATTGGATGAACTGAATCTACCGCCAGTGATCAAAACATTTGCAGAGATACAAAGAGGTCTTGTACTTGTAACCGGAGTGACAGGTTCTGGTAAATCAACGACTTTGGCAGCGATCTTGGACAAGATCAATAGAGAATCAAAAAAACATATCATCACGGTTGAAGACCCGATAGAGTTTGTACACAAAGACAGAGGATGCCTGATCAATCAAAGAGGTATTGGTCCGGATGCACACTCTTTTTCCGATGCACTGAGAGCCGCACTGAGGGAAGACCCGGATATCATACTTGTCGGGGAGATGAGGGATCTGGAGACGATCGATATCGCGCTTCACGCAGCCAATACGGGGCACCTTGTTTTTTCAACGCTGCATACACTGGACGCGAAAGAGACGATAGACAGGATTGTCGGTATGTTCGGTAATGAGGAGCAGAACCGTATTCGTATGTCCCTTGCTTCGGTACTCGAAGGGGTCATTTCCCAAAGACTAATCCCTACAAAGCGTGGCGGAAGGGTAGCAGGGATCGAGATCCTTAAAAAAACGGCTAGGATCGAACAACTCATAGCGGAGAACAGAGATGCTGAGATCCCTGATGCACTTTTTGAAGGGAAAGAGATCTACGGTACACAGACCTTCGACCAGGCACTTCTAGATATTTTCCGCAGAGGTGAGATCACAGAAGAGATCGCACTGGAATATGCCACAAACCCATCAGATATGAAACTTAAAATGCAGGGTGTCGGAAAAGGTGCGATCGTTGATGAACATGCCCATAAAAAAGAGGTGGATGTCTTTGGATTTAAAGAGGATGAGGAGAGTTAAGCTGTCGTGAATGACTTCACGACAGTAACGACCGAAACCAGATAGAATAACGAAGCAAGCATAGTTTAATACAAACTGGGTATAATTCGCGTCTATTTTACTCCATGAAGCAATTGATGGGATAAAAGAATTATACACATGTAACAAAGGACAAATATGTTAGAAGGTATCGTTAGAGAGAGTATCGGTAAGCGTAATGCAAAGCAGCTTAAAAGAGATGGTTATCTAATCGCAAACATTTATGCAAATGGTGTTGAAAATATCAACGCTGCATTTAAACGTGGTGAATTTGCAAGAACAGTAAGAAACAAAGAGACACTTGCATTCCCAGTGAAAGTTGGCGATAAAGAGATCAATGTATTTATTCAAGAGTATCAACTACACCCGGTAACTGGAGACATTCTTCACGTTGACCTTAGAGTAGGTGTACCAGGACAAGTAACTGATTTCCTTGTACCGGTTATCACACACGGAACACCGAAAGGTTTGAAAAACAAAGGTGTACTTGTAATGTCAAAAAGAAGAATCAGAGTAAGAGGTGCAATCGAAAATATGCCTAAAAACTTTGATCTTAATGTTGAACCATTGAACAGAGACGACTCAATTCTTGTTAGAGATGTTGAAGTACCGGCAAACTGTAAAATGATGGACAGACCAGATGTTGCTATCTGTGGTGTGATCAAAGCTAAATAATCGTAGCATGAAAGCACAGTCGTGATACTTTTCGTAGGTCTAGGTAATCCGGGATCACAATACGAAAACACGCGACACAATATCGGTTTTAAGGTCATTGACAAACTTGTCAATGACTTTCATGCCAGAGATATTTCCAAAACTTCTTTTCACGGCAAGCTCTATCGCGCTGCCAATTCCCTT
>JBNLDB010000084.1:0-6881 GCA_050304115.1 Sulfurovum sp.
TGTCAACAGGGGGTTTAGGGTTGAAATGAATAGTGCTCTGGGCCCTTATAAAGGAGGACTGCGCTTTCATCCCTCTGTGAACCTGGGGATAATGAAATTTCTTGCTTTTGAACAGGTCTTTAAGAATTCTCTTACTACTTTGAATATGGGCGGGCCAAAAGGAGGCGCTGATTTTGACCCTAAAGGCAAAAGCGATAAGGAGATCATGAAGTTCTGTCAGGCTTTTATGTCTGCTTTTTATAACAGTATAGGAGCCGATATCGATATCCTGGGCGGAGATATAGGTGTGGGGGCCAGAGAAGTGGGCTATCTTTTTGGACAATACAAACAGCTCACCAACTCTTATGACAGTATCATCACTTCAAAGCCCCTCTCTCTAGGCGGGAGTCTGGGACGTACTGAAGCCACGGGATATGGGCTTATCTATTTCACACAGACCTTACTAGAGGATATGGGAGAGACACTCAAAGGTAAGATCTGTACCATCAGCGGCAGCGGCAATGTTGCGATCCATGCGATAGAAAAACTCTATGAGATCGGTGCCATTCCTGTCACCTGTTCAGACTCCAAAGGTGCGATCCATGACAGTAACGGTATAGATCTGGAACTGTTAAAGAAAATTAAACTCGAAAGAAGGGCTTCACTGGAATATTATGCATTGGAAAGAAAGAAAGCAACCTATGTGAAAAGAGAAAGCTATACGGAGGGGCGGAGCTTTGTATGGAGTATCCCTTGTTTTGCAGCCTTTCCCTGTGCGACACAGAATGAATTGGGTGAAGGTTCTGCAAAACTGCTTATAGAGAATGATGTGAAGATCGTTGCAGAAGGTGCAAATATGCCTACCACCCCTGAAGCTATCACTCTTTTTGAAGAGCATAAGATACTTTTCGGCCCGGCGAAAGCAGCCAATGCCGGAGGGGTGGCTGTCTCTGTGTTGGAGATGAGCCAAAACAGTTCACTCAACTATCTCTCATTTGAAAAAGTAGACCAACGACTACAAGACATTATGTCAAATATCTACAGCGACCTCAAGCAAACATGCGATGAGTATAACCTGGAGATGGATCTTGTTTCTGCTGCGAATATCTTAGGATTTCAACGTGTGGCTGATGCAATGATCATGCAAGGAGTGTAGAAAGAGAAGGCCAAATATTCTAAACTTGGCCTATGCCTCTTTTAATCTTCGTTTCCACTCTTTTTCGAATTTCTTTCTTTTGGTAAAAGAGAGTTTTTCAATGAATACTTTGCCATCCAAATGATCTATCTCATGTTGTATGGCAATCGCAAGAAAGTCGTCATCTTCAACAATATGCTTCTTGCCCTCTCTGTCTAGATACGCTACTTTCACATGTTTTGCACGTTCAACTTCTTCATAGATACCCGGTACAGAAAGGCATCCTTCTTGAAATTTTTCTGAACCGTCTTTTTCAAGGATCACAGGGTTGATCATCTCCAGTGTATTCTCTTTAGGCTGGTCATGTTCACCATCTGCACCCTCTAAAGGGATATTGATGATCAGTGCACGGATATCAATACCGACTTGAATGGCTGCAAGGCCTACACCGTTACGGGCGCGCATCGTATCATACATGTCATCCAGAAGATCATGTAATGCACCGTCAAAAGACTCCACCTCTTTTGAGACTTGTTTGAGTCTTTTGTCCGGATATACTACTATTTCTCTAACCATATACCGTCTCTATTAGGTGAAACTTTTTGTGAGTACTTTGTCTATAAGCCCGTATTCTAATGCTTCTCTTGCTGACATAAAGTTATCTCTCTCTGTATCTTTTTCGATACGTTTGGTTGTTTTACCTGTCTGCTCTGCAAGGATCTCATTGAGTGTATCTTTGAGTCTTTGTATCTCTTGTGCCTGTATCTGGATATCTGTTGACTGTCCCTGTGCACCACCTGAAGGCTGGTGGATCATGATACGTGCATGCGGAAGGGCATAACGTTTACCCTTTGTCCCGGAAGAGAGCAGGAATGCACCCATAGAGGCTGCTTGACCGATACAGATTGTGACAATGTCCGGCTTGATGTAGTTCATCGTATCGAACATCGAAAGTCCAGAAGTGATCACACCCCCTGGAGAGTTAATGTAAAAATAAATATCTTTATCCGGATCTTGTGCTTCAAGAAAGAGAAGTTGTGCCACCACAGTGGAAGCCACTTGATCATTGACTTCACCGCTTAGCATAATGATACGGTCCTTAAGTAACCGTGAATAGATATCGTAAGGTCTCTCACCTCTACCGGTCTGTTCTACAACGTATGGAATATAAATCATCTTTTGCCTTTAATAATATATAGTTAAATAGACTTTTTTATCTACTCAACTATACACTCTATAAGTTAACAGGACAGATAACAACTTACGTTGTTATCTGTCTGCTGGTACTTATTTATCTAAACCTAACATTTTACCAAAGAGTTTATCTTCGATCATACCCATCTTCACTGCTGGGAGAAGATTGTTCTCTTGGTAGTATTTGATCACTTGTTGTGGATCTTGGCCACTCATCATCGCTTCATAGTAAATAGCCTGTGATACTTCTTGATCATCTACAGATACCTCTTCTTTCTTAGCCAGTGCATCTACGATAAATGTCGCTTTTACACTCGCGACTGCATCTGCTCTTACTTCGTCACGAAGTGCTTCGATCTTCTCAGGATTCTCTTTATAAGAGTTAAGCTCCTCTTCACTCATCTCTCTTGCTTTTGCATTGATCTTTGCATCGATCTCCTGCTCAACAATGTTGTTTGGCAATGCAAAGTCAAATTTCTCTACCAATGCTTCAACCAATTTTGGCTTAAGGTCTTCGTTATAGAGTTTAGAAATTTCTGTTGATTCGATCTGTGTTTTTACTCTATCCTTCAACATTTCAAGTGTTGCATTCTCTTCACCCTGAAGCAGTTTTTGTGCCAACTCATCGTTAAGTTCTGCAGGTACCTGCTCTTGAATTTCGTGAAGTTTGACTTTGAACTCCGCCTCTTTTCCTGCAAGATCAGATGACTGATACGCTTCAGGGAACGTCACAGTGATCGTTTTCTCTTCATCATATTTCATTCCAATGATCTGCTCTTCAAATCCAGGGATGAATTGACCTGAACCGATCTTAAGGCTGAATTTCTCAGCTTTACCACCGTCAAATGCTACACCATCTACAAAACCTTCAAAGTCGATCACTACCATGTCACCGTCTCTTACCATACGTTTTCTTTTGATCTTTTCATAAGGCGCTTGCTGCGCTGCGATCTCATTCAATTTTTCTTCCACGGCTTTGTCTGATGCTTTTGGTCTTTCAAAAGCCGGAAGTACATCCATATGACCTTCTGCTTCAAATACCGGTCTAGTAGAGATCTCTACCTCAACATCGATACCAGCATCTGTTTTGTCATATTTTTTAAAGGTAGGCTGACCGAGCATATCAGCAGGGTTGATACCCGCCTCTTTCATACCTGCATCAATAAGCTCTCTGAGTACTTCACCTTCAGCATCCTGTGCAAGCTTGTCACCATGAAGCTTTTTCACGATGTGTGCAGGGACTTTACCTTTTCTGAACCCGTCTACTTTCATCTCTTTACCGGCTTGAACGGCCATCTTGTTAATGTTCTCTTCAACAGCACTGTTTTCTATAGTACCGCTTACGATAATATTTGCGTCGTCTACTTTATTTACTGTAACTTTCACTACATTCCTTTATATATAATTACGTGATTTTATCGAAATAATGTTGAAATACCAATAAGCATTAAAATGAAAGGGGAGAAGGGATTGCCAAAACAGCCCTCCAGAGTGATTCTGGAGAGCCAAAAAACGATACTATTTATAGGTTCTTTTGATATCTTTTTCTATACTGCCCGGAGCAGAGGCTATTTTCATAAACTCCGTCATGCTTAAAAGAGGCAGAGAGACCGCCAAGTAATATTTAGGGTCCAGCATCACCGCTTTTCCCTCTTTGATCATACTTCTGTACGGTAGGATCAGTGCATTATGTGCTGAATCGATTTTAAGAAGAAATTTATTGGTTCTGCTTCTTAGGTTGTGCCCGACAAGTGTTGATCCATCAGGAAGTTTAAGGCTGTATGCTACATATTTATTCTCTTTGAGCTTTGTTTCCAGGTCTTCACCTTCAGCTACTTCGATCGTATCTTCCACATGGGCCATGCCCAACATGAACTGATAGTGAGGAAGCTTTGAAAGCTTAAATTCATCTTCTACCGTATAGAGGTCACCGAGTGCTTTTTGAAAAGACTTCAATGTTCCGCTAAACTGACCGTATGTATACTTCTCCTGAAGGTAAGCGGCACCGAAGTAGGATGGGTTTTGCAGACGTACTTCTTTTTCATTGACAAGTACATTCAGTGTTGCCAGCCAAGTGTTTGTAGCCTTGAGTTCATCATTGGTCACTGTGATCACCGTTGAACCTTGGATCGGTGTAGTCGTAGCCAAAACAGTAAAGCCATTGGCTTTCAGCTTTGACTTCACCTCATCTGCACTCTGTGCTTTTGCCGAATAATACGTGCTTAATACTTCCGGTGCCGGTGCACTGATATCCAGTTTAGTGCCTTCTGCATTTGCCTGTACGGTCACACATAACCATAAGAATGCTAATGCCATTTTGGTAAATTTCATCTATTTCCTTTTTCTTCTATTTTATTTAACTTGTCTCTTACAACCGCTAGTCTTTACCAAGGGTTACGACTTCAAAGCCCATCTCTTTAAAGGTTTCAACCACTTCTGCATCGATCGCTCTCATGTGATCAATACGTTTTTGATCTTTAAAATCGAGTGCATTGATCCAGTTGTCCACAGATGCATATCCTACATGAAGTTCATTGGTTCCTTTAGGAACATAGAAGTAGACTGAACATGGTGCGAACATACCTGCTTGAGGCATACCTCTGTTAAAGATAGAGTTAGAAAATTCAAAGTGACACAGCATAGAGACCCAGTAGGCATCATATTTGTCAAATGCCATCTCCATATCGGCATATTCAAATTTAAAATCAATGAATCCGGCAATGACAAAATGATGTTGAGAAAAACGTCCGTCATGGTCCATGACAAAATCTTCAACAAATGTTTCCATATCGTCTGTTCTTTCAAACTTTTTCACCATTCTTGTCAATCCATTTTTCGGCAACGGTTTCGTATGTTCAAATCTTTTGGTTTTGGTAGGCTTCATCTCTTTTTCTACCAATGCATCAAAAGAACCTACCATATCTGTAAATTCTTTCCTTGTCTCCGTATCTTTCTCTCCGATGATATCCAGCATTGTGTCTGGAGCAAGGTGCCCGTACCACGTATTGTTATCCTCTTTATCAAGTGTTTTATAACCAAAGAAGTTAAAAGGTGCATAGGCACCAAAATCCGGGTTTTTAAGTAAAAGTGTTCTCAATGCCTCTATATTTACAAGACCATAGAAAGAGATCATCTCCAAACTCTTCTCATTGAACATATTTTGCCAATGCACCTGTATATTTCTATTCGCTTGCACGACAGAATAACCAATTGTATTGATCTTTTTGATCAATGCATCTAATTGAACTGCTTGATTGCCTTCATTCCCCCAAAGCTCTGCAGTCAACTTTGCTTCTGCCATATTTGAATGCACATCCGCCTCTGCCTGCGCCAGTCCAACAAGCATCAACAATGCCAGTATCACTCTTTTTAATTTCATACGTCTTCCTTATAGTATTCAATAGAATCTCTTATGGTAATAAAAGTTGCATTAATATGTGATTAACCATAAAATAAACTGAACTTCCTAAAAATGTTCGCTTGATGCCCTGTATCATAATGACAATAAAAGTGTTGACTTTCTTCCTCTTGATTCTGGGCGTACAAAGCAACACATGCTATAATCCCATCATGTATAGAAAAACCCACCAAACCATCCAAGAGTGGTACCAGCAAAGCGGAAGACTGGACCTCCCCTGGCGCAACACAGATGAAGCATATTATATCTACCTCTCGGAAGTGATGCTTCAACAGACACAGGTCAAAACCGTATTGGAGAGATACTACATCCCTTTTATTGAACGTTTTCCCAGCCTAAAAAGTTTAGGGGAAGCACCGCTGGATGATGTACTAAAAATGTGGGAAGGGCTTGGATACTACAATCGTGCGAAGAACCTGCACAAGACTGCGACACTCGTAGACGAACTCCCCAGTGATATAGAGGCGCTCATCAAACTTCCAGGTATCGGTAAGAATACTGCCCATGCCGTGGCTGCGTTTGCCTTTAATCAACCTGTTCCTATTATGGAAGCCAATGTAAAACGTATACTTTGCCGTTTACATCAACTCGTCACACCCACTGAGAGAGAACTCTGGGAGATCGCTTATGAACTGGTAGACAAAGTCAATCCTTTTGACTACAACCAGGCGATGATGGATATAGGGGCAACGATCTGTCTGCCTAGAAACCCCAAATGTGAGATCTGTCCTCTTAGCAAGATCTGTCAAGGAAAAGAAACACCTGAACATTATCCTGAAAAAAAGAGACGTGTGGTACCGACCAGAGAACAAAACATTCTTATCCGTATCTATGAGGATAAACTCTCACTGAGACAGAGAGAGGGAAAATTTCTCCATGGCCTCTGGGGCTTTGAATCTGTAGATAGCCCGGAGTGTGCTTCTGAGTATCTGGGCGAAGTCACCCATGCCTATACACACTTTAAGCTCCACTGTAAAGTCTATCTCTATTATGAGAACACGCCTGCACAGTCTGACTATTTCAGTACAGAGGAGATCAAAAAACTCGCTATCTCCAAAGTAGATGAGAAAATAGTCAATCTATATAACCGTTTTCTAAAATACGGCTAGTCACAGTGACAACGTTCCAATGGATAATAGAAGATTGTTAAATTGT
>JBNLDB010000085.1:0-6876 GCA_050304115.1 Sulfurovum sp.
GGATAATGTCTAAATAAGCATCCAGATTGGAGAGTGTGAGGGGGTCTCCTACTACATGGCAAGCGATCTCTTTGGTATATGCTTTGGCTTGCTTCACAATGGATTCGAAAAAATCCAGATCCATCACTTCGGTGGGTAACGCTTTTGTAGGACAAAAGCTGCAGGAGAGTCCACATACATTGGTAAGCTCGATGTAAATACGGTAAAACTTCATGGTGATTATTTCATACAGCCAGAGAGGTCAGTCATATTTTTTGCACGATTCACACAGGATATCCGAGATTGCAGATCTATGAGTTCATCTTCCAGTTTATCGAGTAAACTATTTTTTTGTCTCTCATCCCAAAGTACAATCTCTTCGTCTATCTCTCTTCCCATCTCTCTCTTCATTTCCCTCATAGGCTCCACACACTGGTTTGCAGAAAAAGCCTCTTCCACAGTCTGTAGACATTCACGTGTTTTCTTCATCGATCTTAAGAGCTTAGGTAGGAGTTTCTTTTGTCTTTTATACATATCTTTGGAAATACGGTTCATAAACTTTTTCCGCTCTTCATCACTGATGTCTCTATTGCTGTAACTTGTATTTATTGCACTGGCATCCAATGCAGCTTCTTTTAATATTTTATAAGAATTTTCTGCTTTACGTGCATTCTTTGTTTTAATTTTATCTTTAAAAAGTGCAAACTCATGTACAGGGAAATCAGGCATAGCATAATACCTTTCATTGGAAGTATTACTGTCAAAAATAGCTTTGGTAGCCTCTTTTATATACAAAATATCGTATAGATGGGACTCTGACCTAAGCACAATATTTTTATAAATACATTTTCTGACACCTGTACCTTCCCATACCTCGCAAAGCACACCCGCAACTGTTTCTTCCCCTGTTTTTGTCAACGAATCTGTTTCATCTTTCACGTGGATATCATGAGAGCTTTTTTTACGTTCCAATAGTTGTTCATTAGCATAATCAGCCGTGATCACTGTATCTTTGGTATGTTTTTCAAGTCTTTTTATATGTTGTTTATGTTCTATCGCACCTGTCGTAAGTAAAAGTCCCTCTTCTTCTTCAAGCTTCACTTCACCCCACTCTTTAAAGCGAAATTTCGTATACCCTTGTATCGTCAAATTGGTTTCGGGTGTAAGTTCTCCTCCAGCACTGATCTCATAAAGGATCATACCTGACTCTACTTCAAAAGGATGTGTGAGCGCTTCTGCATGCAAAACTATTGCAATACCCATGAATAAAATTGTTTTCATATAATGCCCTAGAGACATAAGTATCCTTGCCAGTCGATGATCATTTGATTACAGTATTGTAACATAATTAAAAGCTATAAAAGACAGATAGACACTATGTCGCTAAAGTCTGTCATTTAAGAAGCAGAAAAAGGATTATACTTTTCCTTTTTCATACCATTTTCTAAGCCATGCATCCATCGGGTACATGATACGGTAAATTGCAGGGACCACCAACAGCGTCAAAATAGTCGAACTCATAAGCCCTCCGATGATCGCCAGTGCCATAGGAGCATTACTCTCATGCCCTGCTCCGCCGCCAAATGCTAAAGGAAGCATCGCACCGATCATGGCAAACGTGGTCATTAGGATAGGGCGAAGTCGTTTCTCTCCGGCTTCCAAAATGGCTTCATTGACCTCTTTCCCTTCCTTGACCGCCTGATTGGCAAAGTCAACGACCAAGATGGCATTCTTCCCTACCATACCAAGCAAGAGAATGATACCGATCATCACAAAGAGACTGAAGTTATTCCCCGTTAGGTAGAGTGCCACGATAACCCCTGTAAACGAAAGCGGCATCGCCACCATGATAATGAACGGCTGGATGATCGACTCATAGAGTGCCGCAAGGATGAGATAGATCAAAATAACTGCCAAAAGCACTGCGGCACCAAATGCTGCGTTCGTATCAGCCATATTCTCGATATCTCCCGTATAACGGTAGTTGTATCCTGAAGGGAGTATCTCTCCTATTTTATCATCCACAGCTTTCATGATCACATCCAGACTCGTCTCGTACATCCCTGATGTCACCATAACCTTACGCTCGCGGTCATAGCGGTTAATCGATGCCGTACCGGTATGTTCTTCAAAAGTGATCAATCCTTCAAGAGAAACAAATTCACCGTCACGGTTCTTGACCTGCAGTTTTTTAATATCATCGATCGTACTCCGGTATTGATCTTCAAAACGCAGAGTGATATCAAACTCACGGCCGTTCTCTTCATAATAGGATATTGCTCTGTCACTGGAGTATGCACTTGAAAGAATACCTGCGATCTCATCGGCACTTACACCAGAACGCTGTGCATTTTCCCTTAAAATATCTATTTTTATTTCCGGTTTTCCACTCTCATAGTCTCTGTCTATACCAACCGCTCCTTTGGTCTCTTTGAGTAGGTCCATCAACTTCTGTGTCGTTTCGTTCAATACATCAAGATCGTCACCTGTCACTACGATCTGTACAGGTGCATTACTGCTGCCCGTATCAAACGGTGCGACTTCCTCAACTGTCACGACCATATCCTTGATCGTTTTAAATGCATTGGCATACTGCTGCACTACATCTTCTTGTGAAACGGATCTCTGTACTACAGGCTTGAGCTTCGCATAGATCTTGGCCTTATGGATCTCCTTGGCACTGTTATACCCAATGGAAAGTACCGTATATTCTATGTTCTCATCACCCTGCATTTTCTCAAGCATAGGCTTCATTTTTCTCTTCATCTCTTCCAGACTTGTTCCTACCGGAGCTTTGGTAAATACCTGAAACTCACTGTTATCCTGCATCGGTACGAAGTCCATTCCTGTAGAGAGTTTAGTTGATGCAACCAATACGCCTATGGTCACTATGATCGTAATCCACTTAAAACGGATTAAGGGTTTGAGTAGCGCTACATAGGCTCTGTCAAGTCTCACAAACAGCGGCTCTGTCAAATGGAAAAACTTACTCTCCTTGGCACTCAATACCCGTGCGCCAACTGTCGGGATGAACATCACCGCTACCAAGTATGAGAGTACGACACCTGCAGCTACAGTCATGGCAAACGAGTTAAAGAACATACCCACGATCCCATCCATAAATGCTACAGGTACGAACACCGCAAGCAGCACCGATGAGATCGCCAATATGGAAAATGATACCTCTTTGATACCTTCAAGCGATGCCTGGAACGGCTCCATGCCTGCTTCCATCTTTTTGGTGATGTTTTCAATCACGACGATCGCATCATCAATGAAGATACCAATCGCAAGAGTAAGTCCTATGAGTGTCAACTTATTCAAATCGTACCCCAACCAGTCAATAATGGCAAATGTACCGATGATCGATGTAGGAATTGCCAAGGCTGAAACAATCGTCGCAGTGATATTTCTTAGGAAGAAAAATACGATGATGATCGCCAATATGGAACCATAGATAAGGTCAAATGTCACATTGTCTATATTGACCATGATCTTGTCGCTCTGGTCCTGAAGCAGTTGCAGCACATAATCATCCCCGGCGATGGTTTCAAGACGCGGCATCACTGCCTTTACACCTTTAATGATATCCAGGACATTTTCCCCGGAGATCTTTTTGACCTCAAGCATGACACCCTGATTTCCATTATATGAAGAGAAACTGCTGCTGTCACTCAAACCATCTACAACCCTTGCAACATCCTTCAGTTTAATTCCCGGTTTGATGATCAGTTCTCGAAGATCATCCACACTGATGGCATCCGCCTTCACTTTGATCACTGTCTCTTTCTGGTCACTGATAAGCTTACCTGCTCCCTGGTTAACGTTCTGGGCCGCAACGATATTTTGCACATCAAGCGGTGTAAGATCGTATTTATTGAGCTTAAACGGGTCGACAAAGATCCGCACCTCTCTGTCTTGATACCCAATGATATTGACTTCACCCACACCTTTGATACGTTGAAGTATAGGCTTGATCTTTTCATCTGACATTCGCATCAGCGCAGTGACATCACCTGTTTTACTTGCAATAAAAAGATTGATCACCACGCCGCTTGCGCCCAGTTTTTTTACGATAGGTTTCTCAACCTCATTAGGGAGCACGACAGAACCGATCTTGTCACGTACATCATTGGTCGCTTCATCGATATCTTTAAAAAGCTCGAACTGTATGGTAACGGTACTGAACCCTTCATAAGAGGTGGACATGAGTTTATCGATCCCATCGATCCCGCTGACTGCCTCTTCCAGTTTGTCGGTGACTTTAGTCTCCACTGTACTGGCGTCAGCACCATCATAGGTGGTTTGAATAGTCACCACAGGGAAATCAACATTGGGGAAAAGATTGACAGGCATTGTTTTATAGGACATCAATCCAAATACAATGAATGACAGCACTCCCATTAATGTTGTGATAGGTCTATTTATGGCAAATTTATACATATTTTCCTACTTTACCGTAATGTATCCGTCACCAAAAAGTCCCGCAGGGAAACCTTCGGCTTTGACCTCAGCCAACATTTTTCTTGATTTCTGATCGATCGTCGGATAGATCTTATAAATAGTTCCGGAATAAATGGTATCATCCCCGTCTACCTTGTATTTAAAGCTGTCACCGACCTTTACTTTGCCATGGTATTTCTGATCGAACTTCAAGATGAGTTTTCGTGCTTTCAAACTTTGTATATCATAAACCTCTGTGATCATTTGACCGCTGACCACATCTCCGACCTCACTATGTTTTGCAGTGATGATCCCGTCGAAAGGGGCACGTAGGTAGGTTTTATCTAAAAGTGCCTCCTGGTATTTGAGTTGGACTTTGGCATTATCATATTTATAGGCATAACTCTCAAACAGGGAGACATTGATATGCTGCTGTACCTTTTTTTGTCGTTCATAATCACTCTTCGCATATTGTAAAGCGACCTTTGAGACTTCGACCATCGCTTCAATGTCATCGTTCAGTAACTCCGCGAGAAGTTCATCTTTTTTGACGATTGAACCGATATCCACCTTCATCTCTCCTACAATACCGCTGCTGCTGAATGCCAAAGAGGCACTTTTTTCAGCTTTCACATCAAATGTCGCATAGATCTCCTCTGCATTTACATGCAATGCCACCAATAATAAAAATATCATCTTCTTCATCGAATAAACTCCTTTGGGTCTTTCCCTGCATAATAGTAATAAATCGATTTCCCGATCTCATAATCATAAAGTGTCTCTTTATAGCGTGACTGGGCCAGTGTTTTTTGTGTCAGTGCATCAAGAAAGGCAATATTATCGATCAAACCGACTTCAAATTTGTTTTTGAGCACCGCATAGGTACTGTTTGCAGCACGCAAAGCACTTTTGGCACTTTGAAGTCTTGTACGTATCGTCTCCAGACTTTTTTGTGACAGATCATAATTCATCTGTTGTTCTTGTTTTGCATGATCGATCTCTGAGAGGAGTGCCAATTTCTGATACTTGACTGCTTCACTCTCTTTAGCCATTTTTCCGTTATCAAAAAGTCTCATGTTCACGGAGATCATCAATTTATTTTGATGGTCAAGCAGTAAACCATCTCCACTTAGGTCACCCAAAGAAACTGTATCATCAAAATGCGACTTATTGTACGTATCAGATATGCTTACCTGTGGCCTGTAGCCCGCATCGATGACATTGGACTGCTCACCAATGGCATTGGCATTGGCTTCAAGCATTTTGATAGTTTCAAAAGTTTCAAATCGCACATTTTCAGGCTCTTTAAATGAGTCACTTTGTAACTGTGCAACAGGTAGACCACTTAGAAGCTGTAGATTTTTTTCACTGCTTATCAACTCCAAACGTGTATTGGCCATCGTATAATTATTGCTGTCAAATTCTGCCTGCAGTTTATCAACCTCTTCTTGTGTAGAGAGCCCGGCACTTTTAAACTTTTTGATACGCTTTATCTGTGCTCTGAGCTCAGCAGAACGTTCTTCCAGGGCCTGCAGTGTTGCCTTGAGCTTCTGCAGTCCATAATAATGACGTACTATCTCAAGCGTGATACTTTTTTCAAACGCACGTTTTTCAAAAAGCGCTGCTTCATGTTCATAGCGTCTAGCATCAAGCAATGCACTTTTTCTTCCACCGTCATATATCTCCAGATTTACCGTAGCAAATGCACTTGAAGTCTGACCCGGGTTCACTATGTTATTCGGTGAAATATAACTGTGACTTGCACCAATATCCACTGTTGGCCAGTAAGCACTTTTGGCTGCTTTTACTTCCTCTTGTTTAGCAGTGACTCTTATCTCTTTTGCTTTAATTAAGCTATTCTCTTTGTTTGCATGCTCTATCAATGTCTTTAAACTGTAATTTTGAGCAAAGACAAACAAAGGTAAAAATAATCCTAACACTATTCTCATTTCATATCCTTCTTTTCAATAAAAGTAAATAGGTTTTCTACAAACTCATCAATATGTGCCTTGGCATCTACTCTATTGATCTTTGACTCTACCACAAGTCCTAATGAATAGGTATGCAGCATTCCGAAGATATCTTTAGCCTCTGCTCTGATCTCACCCTTTATCACAGCTTCCTCTATGATCTGATCCAATATGGTCAAAAATCTTTCACGACATGCCCTACTGAAATCACTCATCTCATCCACATTCGATGTCAGGGAAATAGCCAAAAATTCTCTATAGATAGATAACTGTTTATCATAATCAGCATTACTGTACAGCAGAGACATAGATCGTTTGATCTTCTCTTTGGTACTGATATCTTCATCGATAAGTTCATAAAGCCGTTTTTCATGTTCTGCTATAAAAACAGATATGATCTCAAAGACAATATCCTCTTTGTTGCTGAAGTACTCATAGATCGTGCCTTTACCGACTCCTGCACATTCAGCAATTTTAGAAATGG
>JBNLDB010000086.1:0-6842 GCA_050304115.1 Sulfurovum sp.
ATCAGAACATTCCCAACGTAAGATGGAAGAGTTGGGCACACATGCCGAGACCGTCTTCAGTCTGTTTACCCGCCGTCGCCGCTCGCTGTCAACTTCGCTCTCCAAGCGTCGTATGACCGAGAAAGCCAAGGCCGATGTAGAAGAGTCACTGGACAATTCAGTGCCTCAGGCAAAATTCTTGGTGGTGAATTTCCCGCATAACCCGACCACAGCAACCGTGACACCACAGTTTTATGAGAGACTGGTGGCGCTGGCAAAGAAGAAGCGTTTTTATATCATTTCAGACATTGCGTATGCGGATATCACATTTGATGGATACACGACACCGTCTATCATGAGCGTGGAGGGGGCAAAAGATGTGGCTGTTGAGTCCTATACACTTTCAAAGTCGTATAACATGGCAGGTTGGAGAGTCGGTTTCATCGTAGGAAATAAAAAGCTTATCGGGGCACTCCAGAGTATCAAATCATGGTTGGATTATGGGATGTTCACCCCTATCCAGGTGGCTGCGACCGTAGCACTTGACGAGCATGGGTATATCCCTGATGAGCAGATCATTCCTCGTTATGAAAAAAGACGTGATGTGATGATAGAGGCATTTACCAATGCAGGCTGGCCATTGGCAAAACCAAGCGCATCCATGTTCATCTGGGGTAAGATACCTGAGGTAGCAAGAGAGATGGGTTCTTTAGAATTCTCAAAACAGCTTCTTCTTCATGCAGGGGTTGCTGTCAGCCCTGGTATAGGTTTCGGTAAATACGGGGATGAGTATGTACGTATCGCACTCATAGAGAATGAAAACCGTATCCGCCAAGCTGCGCGAAATATCAAGAAGTTCCTAAAAGAGCTGGAAGAGGCGAAAAAGAATGGTTAAAGTAGGAATCTTAGGTGTTGGTACTGTGGGTGCAAGTGTTGCAAGGATACTTGAAGAGAACAGTGACATTATCGAGGCGAGAGCCGGAGAAAAGATCGTTGCAAAATCAGGTGTGGTAAAAAACCTTTCCAAAGACAGAGGGGTGAACATTACGCTGAGTGATGATCCCTACGATGTGGTCAATGACCCTGAAATAGACATCGTGATAGAGTTGATGGGCGGTGTGGACGAGCCTTATACGCTTGTCAAAAAAGCATTAGAAAATGGTAAAGCTGTCGTCACGGCAAACAAAGCTTTACTTGCGTATCATCGTTATGAACTTCAAGAGATAGCCGGTGACATCCCTTTGATGTATGAAGCAAGTACAGCTGGGGGTATACCTATCATCGGTGCATTGCGTAACGGGCTTTCTGCTAACCATATAGAGTCTATTCAGGGGATCATGAACGGTACATGTAACTATATGCTTACAAAGATGATCAATGAGGGTGCACAGTATGATGAGATCCTTAAAGAGTCCCAGGAATTAGGGTATGCAGAGGCTGATCCTACGTTTGATGTAGGTGGGTTTGATGCGTCGCATAAATTGCTCATTTTAGCAAGTATAGCCTATGGGTTGGATGCAAAACCTGAAGATATCCTCATTGAGGGGATAGAGAATATCACGCAAACAGATGTCTCTTTTGCCAAAGAGTTCGGGTATGAGATCAAACTGCTTGGTATTGCCAAAAAAGTGGGTCAGGGTGTAGAGCTTAGGGTACATGCAACGATGATACCGCAAGAGTCTATGATAGCCAAAGTGGATGGTGTGATGAATGCTGTTACTGTAGTAGGTGACCGTGTGGGTGAAACGATGTATTATGGACCTGGTGCAGGCGGCGATGCCACTGCTTCGGCTGTGATCGCGGACATTGTTGATATCGTTCGTGGGAACCAGGGACCTATGCTCGGATATAAAAAAGGTTTGGAGAGCGGATTAAAGCTTCTGCCTAAAGAAGACATTGTGACCCAGTACTACCTGAGACTGGAAGTGGATGACAAAAGCGGTGTACTCGCAGCGATTACTTCAACACTTGGAAAATTTGATATCTCTATAGAGGCGATGCTTCAAAAGCCTACTAAAAATGATGAGATAGCCAAACTGCTTTTTACAACACATACCTGCAAAGAGAGTAAAATGCAAGATGCCATGATCGCTTTAGAAAAACTGGATGTGGTACATGGTAAGATCGCTATGATAAGGATAGAGAAGTAAAGGAGTTGCAATGGCAAAAGACCACTATTTCGATATATCAGCCAAACTGGACATGATGGAGTTAAAGAATGCGATCATCATGGCCCAAAAAGAGGTGGCTACACGTTTTGATTTCAAGGGATTGGTCGCTGAGATCAACCTCAATGAAGCAGGGAAGACCTTGAGTCTCAGTTCTTCTACAGATTCCAAGATCGATGCACTAAAAGATATACTGATCTCCAAGCTGATCAAAAGAGGGATTGCAGGAAAATCACTTGAAGAGGTGAAAACGGAGGGTATTTCCGGAGGTAACACAAAAGTGATCTACCGTATCGTCGACACGATCGATAAAGATGAAGCCAAAAAGATCGTGAAAGCGATCAAAGATATGAAAATAAAGGTCACACCGTCTATACAGGGTGATGAAGTACGTGTATCAGGGAAGAAGATAGATGATCTTCAGGCTGTGATAGCTGAAGTGAAGAAGTTGGATCTTAAGGCACCGTTGGTGTTTGGAAATTTTAAATAATAGTTTAACGTTTTGTTAATTTTATATGATTGCCTCTTTGCTTGATCGAGGCATTGTTTCTCTCTTCATTTTTTTAGAAAAAACGAAGCAAAAAATCGTCATGGCTCTCGAATCGCTTCGCTTACGAGGGCGTTCGCCACGACATTATTGATTGGAAGAACTGTTCTTATGAACAGTGTCCACCACCACAGCATCCACCTGAAGCAGCTGCTTGAGGTGCTTTCATAGAGATGCTAAAGTTATCGCCACTTTCTCTTAGTTCAAATCCATGTTTACCACAGAATTTTTCATTCATATGGCTTACCATACTTTGTGCTTTCATCATCGCATCATCTTTGTTATCAAACGTAACATTGTTTTCTAATTCACTTCTTTTGAAGCATCCACATTCTTGGGCTATATTTATAGTTGACATAGTCATCCTTTGGTTTTAATTTTTTGTGATAATAACAGAGTTAGATTAATAGAAACTTTAATTTTCGGATAAATAAGAGAATTTTACTCTTATTTATCATTTTAGGGCTAAGTTAGGGGAAAAAGACTAAGCCGCTGCCTGCTGACTTTTGATCTTTTTGATGTTCGCAAGCATGAGTAAAGAGGTAATAAGCGCAACAACGAAAAGAGCGACAAAGACATAAAGTGTTCCTGTATAACTGCCCGTTGTATCTTTGACATAGGCGATGATGATAGGCCCTACAAGACCTGCCAACGCCCAGGCAGTAAGAATATACCCATGAATAGCACCAAGCTCTTTCGTACCGAATATATCACCGATGTATGCAGGGACGGAAGCAAATGCACCGCCGTAACATGTCATGATATAGTACAGTAGTATTTGGAAAAGCAGTATACTTGTTACGGTGGTAAGCATATAAAACGCAATGATCTGAGTGATAAAGAAAAGGATGAAAACCACAGGTCTTGAGAGGTAATCCGAGATACTTGCCCATGCAATTCTACCTGCACCGTTGAAGATACCCATCAGTCCTACTGCCGAGGCTGCAGCCAGAGCAGAGATACCGATGACTTCCTGCAGGAGCGGAGAAGCGACAGAAATGATCGCGATACCGCAGGTCACATTGATGAAAAGCATGATCCAAAGTCCGTAAAATCTGGCAGTCTTAACGGCTTCATCGCGTGTAATGTTCACAAGGTCCTCTTTGAGCTTCTTTTTCCCTGCATTGATGGCAGCAGTGAAATGTGCGGGCATATATCCTTCCGGAGGGTTGGCAAGATATTGTGCTGCACTGAACATCACGATGAAGTAGATAGAACCCAAAATATAAAAGGTTGAAGGAATACCTACTGCATCGATCAGTACTTTGATCGCAGGACCTGAAATGGCAGAGGCAAAACCAAAGCCCATGATGGCAAGTCCTGTTGCCATACCGCGTCTATCGGGGAACCATTTTACAAGCATAGATACAGGAGAGATGTACCCTATACCAAGGCCGGCTCCCCCTAGTACACCATAGGTAACGTAAAGCAGCAGTTTGGACTCCAGGTGGATAGCCAGACCCGAACCCACAGTCCCCATCCCAAATAAAACAGCAGCAAGTGTCGCAGCCACTCTGGGGCCTTTACGCTCTACGAATTTACCCATCAGTGCGGCAGAGAGACCTAGAAAGAAGATCGCAACCGAAAAGGTGATCGTGACATCCGTCAGTGTCCAGTTCATGGTGGACTGTATAGGTTTTACGTAGACGCTCCATGCATAGACGGAGCCTATGGATATGTGAATTGCCATCGCAGCCAAGGCCATGAGCCAGCGGTTTTTAACTTTTGTAGTCATTGAGTATTCCTTCATGTTTGAATTACGGAGATTATATACCAGTGATCAAAGTGCATTATGATGAGCCGAAACTAATGTAAACATTAGTGTCTTTTTTTAGATATAATTCGGCAGATAGTAACAACACTTACTTAAAAAAACATGATTTTAATTATAAATAGGATAAAATTACTCCTATTTGAGTACAAAAGGGTACATGATGACAAAAAAAGCTGATAATGACTATGAAATAATAGACAGTGTTTGTGCGTACTGTGGTGTGGGTTGTGATATCGCCGCTGAGGTTGACACAAAAGAGAACAAGATCAAGAAGATCTTTGCACATCCTGATGGCGCTACATCTGAAGGAAAACTGTGTATCAAAGGGACACAGGGATACGATTTTGTTGATGCAAAAGAGAGACTGAGAACCCCTCGTATCCGTAAAAGCTTTTTAGAGAAGAACCCTCAGATCAAAGAGGCAATCGTCGGTTCACTCACTGATCTGGATGATACATGGTATGAGACGGATTTGGATGCTGCGACGACTGCAGGGGCCATGAAGCTCAAAGATATTCAATCAAACTATGGTGAAAAATCTGTCTGTTCACTTGGAGGGGCCAGAACTTCATGTGAATCAGCGTATTATTTTCAGAAGTTCACGCGTTATACACTGAACTCACCACATGTAGACAACTGTGCCAGAGTGTGTCACTCGCCATCGCTCAAGGGGATGAGACTCACTATCGGTGAGGGAGCTGCAAGCAACCCGTTTGATGATATTTACAAAACAGAATTTATGATCGTGATGGGTTCCAACACGACGGAAGCACACCCGATCGTCGGGAATCGTATGATCAAAGCGGCACAAAAGGGTACACCTATCGCATGTTTTGATGTACGTGAGATCAAATTGCATAAATTCTCAAAATATAAAGCAGTCACACCGCATGAAGCGAACCTGCTTGTGCTCAATATGATGGCATACACGATCATCACTGAAGAGTTGTACCATAAAGATTTTATCAAGAACAGAACAAAGAACTTTGAACACTTTAAAGAGAATATCCTCAATGATCCTTATGCGAATCCGGAGTTCTTTAGAGAAGTGGAGGGGTATGAGTATTTGGCAGATATGCTCCCGGAGATCGCCCGTGAGTATGCAACGAAGAAATCTCTTATCTTATGGGGGCTGGGGATCACTGAACATGTAGACGGTTCTTACGCGGTCATGGCTATTGTTCACCTCGCGCTGATGACTGGGAATATTGGTAAAGATGGTGCCGGTGTGATGCCTCTAAGAGGTCAAACAAATGTACAGGGTGCCTGTGATATGGGCATGCTCCCCTACTATGCACCGGACTACACAGCACCAAAAGAGGTGGGACTTATGACACCTCAGTTGGTGGATGGGATGCTTGAAGGAACGATCAAGGGTGTGTTGAATATCGGTGAAGATCTCACGCATATCCACCCAAATATCAATAAGATCACCAAAGCATTTGAAAACCTGGAGCTTATCTTTGTACAAGAGTTGTTCATGACAGACATTGCTGAACGTGCAGACATCGTAGTGGGTGTAAAGTCAGCCTATGAAAAAACAGGTATTTATATCAATGCCATGAGAAAAGTCCACCTCTCAACGCCACTGGTACACTCTGATCTTCCGGATGACTGGGAAGTGATCAAGCTTCTTGATGAAAAAATGGGAGGGGAGTTCGGTTTTGAGACATCTGAGGATATTTGGAACGATGTGAGAAAAACGGCGACCAATAGATTCAGCGGTGCCTCTTATGAGATGCTGAGAGCCAATGAGAAGCAGGGAATCTCATGGCCGATCACAGAAGAGGGAGGTACACCGGTACTGCATAGAGAAGATTTTAGAACAAAAGATGGTATCGGGGCATTCAGATACCATGGGTATAAACTCTCAGGTATGATCGAAGAGATTCTCAATAAAGCACTTAAGGGCTACCACTTGACGACGGGAAGGATTATGGCCCACTATAATAATTCTGCGCAAACAAAATATACAGAGAACCTCATGAAAAAACATACAGAGGATATTCTTTTAGTACATGAAAGCGATAGTGCAGATTTCCCAACGGAGAAGGTGATCCTCAAAACCGAGTATGGTCAGACCAATCCACTAAAGGTAAAATTCACAGATAAAGTACGTCCTAAAACGCTCTATACAACGTTTCACCATGTGGATTCAAAACTCAATAAGATTTTCGGTGATAAGAGTGATGAACTGATCATGACAGCTGCATTCAAGTCGATCCAGGTTGACATTATTCCTGTAAGTGCGTAGATCACTTTAGGTTAAATTTCGAGGTCGCAATTTGCGACCTTATTTTTTATATAATGATATAGATCTTATTATTTAATTTCGCTTAAATAAATTTCCACTTGTTTTTTGACATTTTCTGCA
>JBNLDB010000087.1:0-6662 GCA_050304115.1 Sulfurovum sp.
CGAGTACCACCGTCTCAAACAGCGTACGGAGTTTGATCTTGAAATGCTGGAAGGCACGGGGATGTGCAAAGGGATTGAAAATTACTCTCGCCATCTTACAGGGAAAAAAGAGGGGGAAACACCTTACACCATGATGGACTACTTTGAAGCGATGCATGATGATTATCTCGTCATAGTGGATGAATCCCATGTCTCTTTACCGCAGTTCAGAGGGATGTATGCAGGGGACAGAAGCCGTAAAGAGGTTTTGGTAGACCATGGGTTCAGGCTTCCCTCTGCCCTGGACAACCGTCCATTGATGTTTGACGAGTATATCCATAAAGCGCCTCATTTTCTCTTTGTCTCAGCTACCCCTGCTCCACTTGAACTTGAGCTTTCCTCTGCCGTAGCCGAACAGGTCGTGCGACCTACAGGGCTGCTTGACCCTGAGATAGAGGTCATTGACAGTACCTACCAGGTGGAAAACCTGCATGACAGAATGAAACCGGTCATAGCACGCGGTGAACGTGTGCTTGTCACAGTGTTGACAAAAAAAATGGCAGAAGAGTTGACCACGTATTACAATGATCTCGGACTCAAAGCCCGCCATATGCACTCAGATATGGATGCGATAGAACGTAACCAGACCATACGCTCCTTACGTTTAGGTGAGTTCGACATCTTAGTAGGAATCAACCTGCTTAGAGAAGGACTTGACCTTCCTGAAGTTAGTCTGGTGGCTATCCTTGACGCAGATAAAGAAGGTTTTTTACGTTCACGAACCTCTCTGATACAGACAGCAGGAAGGGCTGCAAGAAATGCAAACGGGCATGTGCTGATGTATGCTAAAAAGATCACAGATTCTATGCAGTTCACCATCGATACCACACAAGCCAGAAGAGAAAAACAGATCGCCTATAATAAAGAACATGGCATTACACCCAAAACCACACTCAGGGTCCTTGACACAGACCTCAAAGTAGAAGATGCAGGGGAACTCTACAATAAACAGAGTAAACTGGACAAAATGCCAAAAGCAGAACGCCAGCAAATGGTCAAAGAACTCAAGGCAAAGATGCTTGCCGCTGCGAAAAACCTGGACTTTGAAGAGGCTGCCAGACTGCGTGATCAGATAGCAAAAATCAAAAAATTGTAGGTTTTTGCTATAATACGCGTAAATCTTATACAATACAGGCAAAATTCATGGCATTAGATCTCTCTTCTTCCCAACTCTATTTTAACCGTGAACTCTCATGGCTGCAGTTTAACTCTCGTGTCCTGGCACAAGCACTGGATGAACAACTACCACCACTTGAACGTCTTAAGTTCCTTGCGATCTACGGAACGAACCTTGATGAATTTTATATGATACGTGTTGCCGGGCTGAAGGCACTCTATAAAGCAGGGATACAGGAGACCGGTCCAGACAAACTGACGCCAAGCCAACAACTCGAGCAGATCCATGGCTACCTCCATAAAGAACACAAAGTATTGGAATCATGTTACACCTCTATCATCTCGGAACTTCACACCCATGGCGTGAATGTCAAGAACTATGATGCCATCAACCAGGATGAAAAACTGGAAATAAAAGAAAAATTCTTTCATGAGATTTATCCTGTGATCATCCCGATAGCCGTCGATGCCACACACCCCTTCCCTCATCTCAACAACCTTAGTTTCGGTTTGGCACTGACACTGAAAGATGATTCTGAACATATCAAACATGGTCTCATACGTATCCCCAGAATACTCCCTAGATTTATACAGCTGGGACAAACATTTATCCCTATAGAGTCTGTGGTTGAATCCTTTGCCTCTGAGCTTTTCCCTGGATTCAATCCTTTGGCTTCTACCCCTTTCAGGGTCACAAGAAATGCAGATATCGAAATAGAGGAAGAGGAAGCAGATGACTTTTTGGAAATTCTTCAAGAAGGTTTACGCTCCAGAAACAAAGGTTCGCTGATCCGTCTGGAACTCAACGATGGTGCAGACTCTGAGTTGATCAATTTTCTACTCTCTCATCTCAATCTTGATGATAAAGACATCTACTCCTATAAAAGTCTCTCTCTTAACTTAGGTGGTCTCTGGCAGATCGTAGGAGACAAAGCGCTTTCTCACCTCGTATTGCCTACATTCAGTCCAAAGATCCTCCCTCCATTGAACACTGAAAATATCTTTGAAGCGATCGAAAAACAGGATGTCCTACTTTACCACCCTTTCGACAGTTTTGAGCCAGTCGTGAAATTCATCAAACAAGCTGCCGCAGACCCTGAAACGATCACTATACGTATGACACTCTACCGTGCAGGTCCCAACTCTCCTATCGTCAAAGCACTCATCGATGCAGTGCGTGACGGAAAACAGGTGATGGTACTTGTCGAACTCAAAGCAAGATTTGACGAAGAGAACAACTTACGCTGGGCAAGAGCACTGGAAGATGTAGGGGCGCATGTGGTCTATGGTATACCTGGGCTCAAAGTACATGCCAAGATCGCACAAGTGATCAAAAGACAGAATGGTAAACTGAAAAGTTATGTCCATTTAGCCACAGGGAATTATAATCCGAGTACCTCCAAGATCTATACCGATATGTCTTACTTTACAACCAAAGATATTTTCAGTACAGATGCCACGCACTTTTTTCACTTCCTCACAGGTTTCTCTACCCATACAAAATTAGATACGCTTTTCATGTCTCCAACGCAGATCAAGCCAAAGCTTCTCAAACTCATAGAGAAAGAGTATAAACATGGATCTGAAGGGCATATCATACTGAAAGCGAACTCTTTGGTAGACGCCGATATCATCAAAGCGCTCTATATCGCTTCTCAAAAAGGGTGCAAAGTCGATCTTATCATCCGTGGGATCTGTTGTTTACGACCTGGGATCAAAGGTATCAGTGAAAATATTACGGTCTCTTCTGTCATAGGGAAATACCTGGAACATGCACGTGTATACTTTTTCAAACATGACAAAGTCAAATGCTACATCGCCTCTGCAGACCTCATGCCCCGTAACCTTGTAAGGCGTGTAGAGCTCATGACCCCTATCTTGGAAGAGACCCTTAGACAAAAGATAGAACAGATCTTGATGTTACAGCTTGCAGATAATGCCTTACGCTGGGAACTGCAAGAAGATGGGAACTATACAAAAGTACCCCCTCTTGGTAAAATGGTCAACAACCATACTGTCTTGGAAGAGTATGTCAACAAGATCCATGACAAAACCAAAAAAGAGACGCCTGACTATGTAAGCCGTTTGGCAAATCGTATATTAAAGGATAGTTAATGATACTGAAATTTAAAGAGTGGACACCCAAGCTCGGACGCAATGCATGGATAGCAGAAGGTTCTTCTGTCATAGGCCGTGTCACCATGGGAGAAGATTCTGCAGTATGGTTTGGTTGTGTGGTACGCGGTGATGTACACCATATTACCATAGGAGACAGATCCAATATCCAGGATCTTAGCATGATACATGTCACACACCATAAAAAAGCAGATATGTCCGATGGACATCCTACCGTCATAGGTAACGATGTTACCGTAGGTCACCGTGTCATGCTTCATGGCTGTACGATAGAAGATGCCTGCCTCATAGGTATGTCCGCCACGATACTTGATGGTGCTGTCATAGGAAAAGAGTCCATAGTGGGTGCAGACAGCCTGGTCACAAAGAATAAGGTCTTTCCTCCCCGAAGTCTCATCATGGGAAGTCCTGCAAAAGTCGTACGTGAGCTAACAGACGAAGAGGTCGCAGAACTCTATGCCTCTGCGAAACGTTATGTCTCTTTTAAAAATGAGTATCAATAAAATAGAACTGTAAATAATGCAAAAGATCATCACAAAAAGTCTGCAGGATATGCTCTCTAAAGATGTCATCCTCTTTGTCATCAAAATAGGATTCATCTCATTGGTGCTTACACTACTGTTGGCATGGAATATGTGGGGTCTATTGACGGATATCATTGCTTCCTATCTTTCATGGATCCCATGGGAATGGTTGCAGACATCAGGGGCATCTGTAGGCACCTTTTTGTTCACCTATATGCTTTTTATCATCATGGTCTCACTGCTCACTTCGCTTCAAAGTGAAAAGTTACTGGTCTCCTTAGCGAAAAAACGTTATCCTGATATTCCTGTAGTCGGCAGTGCCAATATGACGACTTCCATCCTCTTGACACTGAAAGCCAGTATCGTGTTTCTACTGCTTTTCATCATCACCCTTCCCTTGCTTTTTATCCCTATATTCGGTCAGGTATGGGCACTCTACTTGTGGTCTGTTTTATTGAAGGAGCCTACCTTTTATGATGTGGCGGCACTCTTCATCAAGGAGAAAAAAATACGCAAAGAAAAAAAGAAAAAAACAAGCCTTTTGGCTATGATAGCCGCACTCTTTAACTATATACCCTTGGTCAATATATTTGCCCCTGTCTTTGCACAGATACTCTTTTTACATCACATCCTGGGGAAAGAAAATAACATTTAACGCTCTTTTTCTTTTTTGACCCTTCGCTCTTTCTTGCTAGAGATGGAGAACCGTAACAGTTCATCTGCACTCTTTACATACTCCGGCACAGTTTCCAAACTTTTTTCCATCACCTTTGCAGCACATAGCGCATCGCTAAAAGCCCGATGGTGTGTAGCCGTTTCTATCTCTAAAAAATCTATAAGATAGGCAAGTCCATAACGTTCGCTCTCAAAAGTACGTCTGGCAAGATCGATCGTACAGAGTTTAGGATTCCCTATGTGCCCCAGGCCAAACCTGTCAAAAGAGGCATTCAAAAAACTATAATCAAAATTTGCATTATGAGCGACAAACACTGCATCACCCATAAAATGGCGGAGTGCAGTTAATGCTTCTTTTCTTGTGGGGGCACCGATAAGGTCCGTGGGTTCAATACCCGTGATCTTCGTAATATACTCCGGTAAGAACGCACATTCGACAAAGGTTTCAAATCGGTCGATGATCTCCCCGTTCTGTACCATTACTGCACCGATCTCTATGACTTGGGAAGTACCTGGCTTACTCCCGTTGGTTTCTATATCTATGACACAGTAGCGCTGTTCTTTATGTGAAGTAAAACAAGTCTCAAGTCTATAGTGTTCATTGTCTAATTGTGTGATAGGGTATCCAGATGCTTGAAGCAGTATAAAGATCGTTTCAGCATCTTCCAGCAAGGTTGTATACTTGGTGACGATATCTTTATATTGTGCTTCATGTAATACACCTCCCTGTTTACGAAAAGCTGTGGTAAGTTCTTCAAAGACTTTTTGCATTGGCTATAAATTGTTGCACTTTTTGAGGGTCCTTTTTACCCTTGATGGATTCTACACCGGAACTAACATCCACACCGTAGAAACCAAGTTTTTTGACTTCTACGAGATTCTCAGGGGTTAAACCACCTGCCAAAATGATCTTGGAACAGTCCACACCTTTGAACCATTCAAGATTCAGACGCTCCCCCGCACCGCCATAGACTTCACTGTAAGCATCTACCAACCGGTATCTGTTTTGGAATTTTGTTAGATCCTCCGGACCTTTTGCCCGTACCACAGGCAGAGTCTGCAAACCGATAGCAGCCAAAGACTCTTCATCTACATCAAAATGGATCTGCGCACGTGAAATATCAGAGTATCTACACACAGTATCTATCGTCTCCACACCTTCGTTGACAAAGAGCCCTACTCTTTCTACAAAAGGAGGAAGTTGATCGATGATCCTTTTCGCTGCTGCAGGTGTGATGTAGCGCGGTGATTTATTATAAAAGACAAAACCCAGTGCATCTGCCCCGCACTCTACAGCATGCAACGCATCTTTTAAATTCGTAATCCCACAAATTTTTACACGCATATTATCTTCTCCTTTGACAGGAACAAAGTCCCTTTCAAATTCCTCTCACTAAAGATTCGTCTTTGACTCATATGCTTCCCCCTATTTTAATACAGAGATGGCTTTTTCGATACCATCTGGATGTTTATAGACAAACGAACCGGCCACCACAACATCAACACCTGCTGCTTCCAACTCTTTGACGTTTTGATCATTCACTCCACCATCTACTTCTATCAGACATTTTGGATTACGCTTCTCTATCAATGCTTTGAGGCGCTTTGCTTTTTCTACAACCGAAGGAATAAATTTCTGTCCTCCATAACCTGGATTCACACTCATAAGAAGCACCATATCTACCTCTTCAATTAAAAACTCTATCGCTTCAATCGACGTATGTGGATTCAGTGTGATCGCAGGACGTATACCCAATGCACGTATTTTCTGTATCAGTCTATGGGGATGTTTCTCCTCTTCGATATGAAACGATATGAACTCCGGTTTCAAAGGTGCAAAAAGGTCTACAAAAAATGTATTATTCTCTACCATCAGGTGTATATCCAAAGGTTTGTTTGCCGCTTTGGCTACCGCTTCCACAACCACAGGTCCTATCGTCAGGTTTGGTACAAAATGCCCATCCATCACATCGACATGCACAAGGTCACAGCCACCCTCACAAATGGCTTCAACATCACGCGCTAAATGTCCAAAATCAGCGGAAAGTATACTTGGGGCTACTAACATAAATATCCTATTGTTTTATTTTGATTTATTATAGCAAAATCAAACTTTTGACCTTGTGCCATAGGGAGGGAGTAGCATACGATTTGAGAAAGAAGATCACTCTA
>JBNLDB010000088.1:0-6457 GCA_050304115.1 Sulfurovum sp.
AGATGATCGAAAAGTTTATGGAACCCCGTGCACATTTTCGCTGGCGCGGCATAGGCGACATTCCAGATAGTGCACTGGTATTAAAAGCGCAGTATGCTGCTTATGATGCAGAAAAGATATTTGCCGATGTGCTTCCGACAGATCCTATTGATGACCATAAACTTTGTATCTGCGGAACCATACTTAAAGGCTTGGCTAAACCCCATGACTGCCAGGTCTTTGGAACGGCTTGTACACCCAATACTCCAATGGGAAGCTGTATGGTAAGTTCAGAAGGCGCCTGTAATGCCTATTACCGATATGGGGAGATCTAAATGACACGTCCTAAACAGATACAGCTGAGCCACGGTGGTGGTGGTGAAGAGACCAACAGGCTCATACACGATCTCTTCTACCATTATTTTTCCAATGATACACTGCTGGCTGCAGAAGATGCTGCCCTCTTGGAAGTTAAAAAAAAGATCGCCTTTACCACAGACAGTTTTACTGTAAGTCCGATCTTTTTCAATGGTGGCAACATAGGAAAACTTGCCATAGCAGGTACGGTCAATGATCTTGCCATGATGGGTGCCAAACCACTCTATCTCAGTGCCTCATTCATGATCGAGGAAGGATTTGATTTTAATAACTTGGAGACTATCGTAAAAGCAATGGCAGAGGAACTGAAATACTCCGGCGCAAAAATCGTCTGTGGTGATACCAAGGTAGTCCCCAAAGGTGCCGTAGACAAACTGTTTATCAATACCTCAGGCATAGGTGAAATAGAAAAAGAGGGGATCTCTGCAAACAATATTCAGGAGGGAGATGTCATCATTGTCTCGGGTGATGTGGGTCGACATGGCGCAGCCATCTTGATGGAACGCGAAGGATTGGGGATCTCCGGTGATCTTAAGAGTGATTGTGCAACATTATGGCCCGCAATCCAAGCTTTGATAGAGGCAAATGTTTCTATCTCTGCCATGCGTGATGCCACACGTGGAGGACTGTCTGCTGTCTTGAACGAATGGGCTGAACAAAGCGCAGTCTGTCTGGAAATAAACGAATCAAACATACCTGTTGATGAAGCGGTACAGGGGATATGCGAACTGTTCGGTTTTGAAGCGTTTGATTTTGCCAATGAGGGTACCTTTATACTGGCTGTCCCAGAAAAGCATGCACAAATGGCGTTGGCTGCCATGCATCAAGTAGAAGTCACAAAAAAAGCGACGATTATCGGCCAGGTAAGTAGAAAAAAAGAAGGCAGGGTCATCCTTCATTCTGCCTATGGAAGCAGCCGTTATCTTGACTTGCCAAAAGGCGAACTTTTGCCTAGGATATGCTAACGTCATGCATGAATACTCCATAGTCCAAGCCCTTTTAGAACAGTGTGAAGGTCATGCCAAAGCGAATGATTCAACGAAAGTCACCAAAGTAGTGACCAAAATAGGCAAACTCAGTGGTGTGGAACCACATTTGCTGGAAACCGCTTTTGAAACATTTAAAGAGAAAACCGTTTGTGACGGAGCAGAATTTGTGATGCAGCTGCAGGATCTTAAGCTCTACTGTAATACCTGCCAAAAAGAGAGTGAGCAGCGTGAAGTGCGGTATCAGTGTCTTCATTGTCAAAGTACAGATGTATCGGTCATTGATGGGGAAGAGATGTATCTGATGACACTGGAGATGGAATAAGCTAACGATCTACAGCAAGTGTATCCAGAAAGATCGGGCGATTGTCACGATAAGTAGAATACCCATCAGATTAAACATGATCCCGTATGTCGCCATGGTTTTGACCGAAACTGCACCTGAGCTCATCGCTATCGCATTAGGCGGAGTAGCGATAGGAAGCATAAACGCGTAGGAAGCGCAGACCGTCGCGACCATCATGATCAAAGTTGCATCCATACCTGATTGTTCAGCTACCTTATAGAGAATAGGGAGCATAATCGATATAAGTGCCGTATTGCTAGTGATCTCCGTAGTAAAGGTTATCATCGCAGCAATGATAAGTAAGAAGAGGATGATAGGCATATTCGCGAATCCCATAAGGTGTGAAGCGATCTCTTCGGCCATACCTGTCTTTGTGACAGCTGCAGCTATGGCAAACCCTGCACCAAAAAGAAACATGATACGGTAGGGTATACTCTCTTTGTCACTCATCCATTCCAAAATTGAAAAAGGTGGAGCAAAAAGAAGCAGTCCTGCTGCAAGCAGTATACCCGGTTCACTCAAACCTAATCCATTATAATAGGGTTTGATCGGAGCATTGACCAATAACAGCAGAATCAACCCGGAGAGAAGATAGACGACCTTCTTTTGATCGCGATGAAGTGTTTTGTTACTGAGGTCTGCCTCTATATACAGATTTTTAACACCCACTCCGAGTATATACCCTACTGCTATAAACATCAAGAAAACCAATGGTACGACCATATACATCCACTGTACAAAAGGGATCGTCTCCATCCCCATCTTTTCCATGATCCCCAAAAGTATCAAGTTAGGTGGCGTACCTATAGGTGTTAATATCCCTCCGATACTTGCCCCATAGGCTATACTTAAAGCAAAACGCATTTTAAGTTTGGGATCATCTGTCAAAAACAGTGCAATAGGAAGCAGGAGAAGGGTAGTAGTGGTATTGGAAAGGATAGAGCTTAAAAGACCAGAGGTGATGATCAATGCGAAGATAATGCCTCTAACAGAGTTTGGGAATAGATACAACATTCTACTTGCTATTACTTTGTGAAGCCCTGTTTTCTCTACAGCGATCGCGATCAGAAAACCACCCAGAAAAAGGTAAATGATGGGATTGGCATAATTGACAGCTGTCTCTTTGGTAGACAAAATACCTGCAGCAGGGAAAAGAACGATCGGAAGTAATGAAACCACAGCCAAAGGCAATCCCTCATTGGTCCACAGTGTCACCATCAATACGATTACTGCTACCATAAAGGACTGCTCGAGTGTAAAAAACGGTATCATCACTCCAAATGCTATAACACCCAGAAAAAGTGCTATGAGTATTTTATTTCTATCTTTAGCCATTGATGTTCGATATCCCTTTTATATTCTATTTGTAGTTTTATTGTGCCTCAAAAAACTTAAGAGCAGTGCTACATAACACTAAAAAATAAATTAGTCATAAAAGAGAGAAGTCAAGCATATTTGATTGTTAATATTATTATAATTTTTATTTATATAATTTGGATACAGAAATGTTATCAAAATAATACTTATTTGTTATCAATTATTTTTAACATTCCCCTGCATTTTTATGTATAAACAAAGCAAGGGAGCTAAAATGAACAAATGGATAAGTATTGCTGCATCAGCAGCATTAGTTTTAACATTGTCAGCATGTACTTCAGATGGTATAGACGGCATTGACGGTGTAGATGGAATTAGCGGTATTGATGGTACAAATGGTGTTGACGGAGTTGACGGTATTGATGGTGCTAACTATACTGTAGTAAAAGACTTCGGAAAAGAAGTTGAGAATGAGCTTTATATCAAATCTCTAGAGTATTTCGGATTTGATGGTGCGAAAAAATATGGTTATTCAAGCAATGTAGCTAGAAAAGATGTCGTGAATGCAGAAGATACGATCGATCTTGCAGATGGTCTTACAGCTAGATTCCTGACACGTGAAGCAGCGAACCATGCTGACCTTTTCAATTTCTATCCGGCTGAAAATCCTACACATATCATCTCTTGTATCGAAGGTGGGGAAGAAATTCTTGCAAGCGGTAAGAAAAATCCATCTGTTCAGAGCTGGGACCTAAACACAGGTGAAGTTGCAACGATCCTTCGCGGTATGCAAAGATGTGACGGGCTTAGAGTGACTCCTTGGGGAACAGTATTGGCAACTGAAGAGACGACTGATGGTGGTGTGTATGAGATCATCGATCCTTTAAATGTAGTTGAACATACTGTTGTTGATAGAACTACAGGATTGATTGAAGATGAGAATAATGTAACAGCAACTAAGATCGTAAAAAGAACAACAATGGCCGAAATGGCTTGGGAAGGTCTGACTGTACTTGACAGCGGTGTTGTGATCGGTGGTGATGAGCTTCGTCCTGGTACTGGTACAGAAGATGCTGACGGTGGTGCGATCTTTAAATTTGTTCCAGATACTATTCGTACAACAAATACAATGATCACAGATCTTTCTCAATCTCCACTAGTATCAGGTTCAAACTTTGCAATGCAAGTACAGTGTAAAGATGGTACAAGCCAATGGGGTCAAGGATGTGAAGTCGGTAATGCTAGATGGATCGCAGTAGATGGTGCAATTGCAAGAAGTGATGCAGACGCTAAAGGTGCAACAGGATACTACAGACCGGAAGATCTTCATAAAGACCCTACATATACAGGTGAAGGTGTAAGATTCTGTTGGACCAATACAGGTAACGAAAGTTCAGAGCACTATGGTGAGATCGTTTGTGCCGTAGATACTGATCCTATCAATGCGATCAATGATGGTAGAACAACGATCGTGAACAGATTTGTGGAAGGTAACCCTGAATTCACTTCAGTGGACAGCTTGGAGATCCACCCTGTAACAGGTGACATCTACGGGATCGAAGACCATAAGAATGGTGACATCTGGGCATGTCTAAAAGACGGAGCGGATAAAGATATCAAAACAGACGGTTGTGTAAGACTTCTTGCTGTAAAAGATCAGTCTGCTGAGCCTACAGGTTTCATCTTCTCTCCAGACGGTACGAAAGCATACCTTTCTATCCAGCACTCTGATGATACGGATATGCCATTGGTTGATGGTTACAGAACGGACGATATCGTTGTAATCGAAGGTTTTAAAAATATTCAACAATAACAACTAAGAATATCTGGCTTGATGCCAGGTATTCACTCATTCCTACTCTTCTTTTTTTACAAAATATATTTATTATTGTTATTAATATGATATATATTTAGAGTATTCTTCTTCCCAATAAAAATCATAAGGGATTATAATGGGGAATAAAAAAATACTTTATACGGCATTATCGATGTTTTTGTTTGTAGCTTGTGGTAGCAGTGTAGCAACAGGTTCAACCACCGGAGCAGAGACACATGACTCTAATGAGACTGAAATAGTATTAAAAGATGTACCAGAGTACACTGATAGAATGTATGTGGTAAAAACAACCAGCAATTTTGATATCGGCAGTTCACAAACGCTCATAAACAAAGAAGCTGTAGTCCCTTCAATGTGCTACACTGAACATGATGAGCAGTATAACCCCTGTTATGTATGTCACCAGGATACCGTCAAAGATGGCAGAGCCAATGTGATGAATGACGGCTTTTTACAAAATCAATATCTATTTTCTGATTTCGCTATGACCAATCACTGGAGCAATCTCTTTAAGGATAATACATCTGAAATGGCTAAAATAAGCGATGCAGAGATCGATACATATGTAAATAGTGAAAACTATACTGAACTTAAAGGACTGCTTGAATCAAATAACTTTTCGGGCTATATACCGGACCTGGAGAATTACCATCTTGGATCAGATGCCTTCAATGAAGACGGCTTTGCCAAAGACGGAAGCGGATGGGTTGCATTTAATTATAAGCCTCTGCCAAGTACATTTTGGCCGGTCAATGGAAATACGGATGATGTAGTGATAAGACTCCATAAAGATTATAGACAGACAGAAGATGGAAATCTTTCGGTCACTGTATATAAATTCAACTTAGCCATACTTGAAGCTGCCATAAAGAACCTAGACGCTATTACTGTTAATAATTTAGATGAAAATATCATTGGCCTGGATTTAAATGATGATGGAAAATTGGGAATTGTCAACCGTATCAATCGACCTGCATACTATGTCGGGAAAGCTTCTTATATGAAAGTGGAAACTTTTTTATATCCAAGATATACTGAGTTTTTACATACAGTCAGGTATGTAGGTTCAACTGTAAATGGCGATATTTATAATACGCCGAGAATGAAAGAACTGCGTTATATGATCAAGGCAAGATCCTATCAGGATGATAACGCGCCTTTGACAAAATATCAACTGGCTCTGCTTTATGATGCAGAGTGGCAGGAAAAATATAAAGGCGATGTACCTTTTTACACTTCCATGCTTGAACGCGGTCTTGATAATGCAATGGGGTGGTGGATCCAAGGGTTTATAGAAGATGCAAATGGTGACCTTCGTCCACAAACCTATGAAGAGACTTTCTTCTGCATGGGATGTCATACAACATTAGGAAGTACTGTAGACCAGGTTTTCTCTTTTGCAAGAAAAATAGACGGAGCAGAAGGATGGGGATACATTGACTTGAAAAAGATGATCGATACACCGAATATTGGAGAAGAAGAAGGAGAAATTGGGAGCGAACTGGTTGATGTCCATGCCCCGCGACAAATAATATTCGACAAAGGTAAAGCCATTCGCCAGCGTAAAAGCCAATTGGCTGATGGGATTGGCGCCTGCTTCAGCGATGTGGTAGC
>JBNLDB010000089.1:0-6429 GCA_050304115.1 Sulfurovum sp.
ATATCTGCCTTAAGGATCTCTGGTCCGCGTACGGGTTCATATCCGCGTGTAAGGTGTGCTTTGTGCAGGATGCTCTCTAGTTTGTAACGTAGTTTCGCACCTTTTGGCATCCAGAACGGAAGGCCCGGACCTGCGGCATCATTGAACATAAAGAGTTCCATCTCATGACCTATCTTTCTATGGTCACGCTTTTTAGCCTCTTCCAGCATTGTCATATGCGCTTTCAGAGCTTCTTTGTCTGCAAAAGCAATCCCATAGATACGTGTCAGCATCTCCGCATTTTCATCACCGCCAAGGTATGCCCCTGCCACACGTGTAAGTTTGAAGTTATGCAGAAAACGAAGTGCCGGTACGTGAGGTCCGCGGCATAGATCCTCAAAATCACCCTGCTTATAGACAGAGAGCGTATCATCTTCGATGCGAGACATGACTTTTTGTTTCAAGTCATCATCTGCAAACTTTTCCATCGCTTCGGCTTTGGTCATTTCGTACTTTTCGATCTTGTACTTTTTCTTGATGAGCTCTTTCATCTTCTTTTCGATCGCTTTAAGATCATTCTCGCCTATCTGCTGATCGACTCTGAAATCATAATAGAAACCTTCATCTACCACAGGACCGACAAAGAACTGTGAGTTAGGATAAAGTTCTGTGATCGCCTGGGCCATAAGGTGTGCGGTAGAGTGACGTATTATTTCCAAAGAAGCTTCAGAATTGTCATACTCTATTGGTGTTGCTGTACAGTTCTCTCCTGCACTCTGTGTATCAATAATATTGCCTTGGTCATCTATATAACCGATAAGATTTTCACTCAAATTAACCCTTTGTGTTATCGCCGCCTACAATGCAGCGTTAAAATGGGGCTATTATAGCCAAAAGTTTGATAGAAAGAAATTAATGAGGGGAAGTGACCGATTTTTTCCTTAATCGTTCAGTATTTTTACCAGCCCCATTGGTGCATAGGCAGCCATAGGACCACCTGCTACCCATTTTTTCATAGCAAGTTTTCCTCTGAGTGCATAATTACTGCCCTCGTCCGTCTCCAATATCTCATCACAGTACTTTAATAACTCCTGGGCATGCTCGCTGTCATTGTCCGTAAAGTTTTTTAACAGATAGTGTGTGCGTATTTTCAATTTATCTTTTTCGTTGAGGCTGTAGGCTTGTGCAATATAATCCATCACTCCCATAAAGTAGCCAAAGATCATTATATGTTTTTTCTTGTCATCAAGCAGGAAAGGGTTATTCATTTTAGGCATAGCTAAAGAAGCCTCTGTGAAGGCGCTTAACTCTTCATATATTTTTTCATAAGGTACTGTATCTTTCGTTTTTAGAAAGTCAAATAGTCCCAAAACAACCCCTGTAAATCAATTTGATATAGAAACTATAGCATAAAAGCGTCACATTATATCAAATAATATTGAGGAATACAAAAATAAATATCAAAATGTGAAGTTAAGAAAAGTTTTGGAGGATAATCAATGATGTAAAAAAGTAAGTGGTGATCACGATTGGACTTGAACCAACGACTTCTTCCATGTCAAGGAAGTACTCTACCAACTGAGTTACGCGATCATTAGATAGAACGCAATCGCAACAAAGTCACGATTACTACGCTAACGCTGTGTTCCCTTCAGCAGGGAGCTCAAAACGCTTGCGTTTTTTATAGGTTGAAAGTATAGCCAACAGATACTTAAAAATGAGGCGACTTAGTCTTCACAGACCCAAGCGCTCTCCGAACAGAGTCTGTCAAGATATTCACTTGCTTCGCTTTTCCCTGAGATCAACGCTTTTTTAAAATTGTCATACGCCTTCATTTTATCATGCGTGATCCCTTCTCCCCATGCATAGAGTACAGCAACATTGACCTGTGCAGCATTGTCACCCATACTGGCAGCTTTTTGAAACAGTTCGAAAGCTTTTTGCTGGTCCTGCTTCACACCTTTGCCTTCCATATACAATGCAGCAAGGTTGTTATAGGCTTGCGTAATACCTGATTCTATGGCTTTCTCATACCAGTATCGTGCTTTTTCATACCCATGGGCATCTGTTTCTCCGGAACTATGATAGAGTTGTGCCAAGTTGTACTGTGCAGGTCCGTTACCCTGTTTGGCCGCTTTTTCATACCACTGCTTCGCTTTGTCAAGATCTTTCTGGACACCTTTGCCATTCGCATAAATAAGCCCGACATTATACTGTGCTTTTGCATCATCTTTTTTGGCTAAGGCATAAAAGGTATTCAGAGCTTTGATGTAACCGCCATTGTTATAGTCTTCGACCGCTTGATTGAACTCATTGGCGAAGAGAGTGACCGTAGCAATGATAAAAATAGATAAAACTTTCATAACTTCCTCTTTAAACTAACAGATAGATTATATCAAGGTCTCAGCAACAAATGTCTTAGTTACCTTACCGCCAAATCTGTACACACCCTCTTCATAACTCACATAAAGTTCCTCACCGCTTGTAGGGTGTACTTTTACCTGATCAGGGACCCTGCCCTCTTTATGATTACGTATGAAACATGCGACCATTCCTGTTCCGCAGGCTAAGGTCTCATCTTCCACACCACGTTCATAGGTACGGACATACAAAACATTATCTTTTACCATGCAGATATTCACATTGGCATTATATTTGTGGCGTAGCACGCGTGCTTCTTCTATGTTGAAGTCATCAATATTATCACGCACTGCAACAAGGTGGGGGACACCTGAATTGATCAGCCACCACTTTTCTCCATACTCTTCTATATCGTCACTGATGATCTTCGGGGGGACCATATCGCTGACCACATAGAGTCCATTGATAGTGGCACGTATCACACCCGCACCGGTGAGAAACTCTGCTTTATTGTCTTTGGCAATACCTTTTTCCAATGCAAAATGGGCTACCGCTCTACTTGCATTACCGCACATATCTGCAACACTTCCATCTGCATTGTAAAATTCCCATTCAAAATCATATTCAGGATGTGGCAATACCACCACAAGGCCATCAGCTCCTACACCGTTTTGCCTATGGCACAGTTTTCTGGCAAGTTCTGATCTATCGGCCTTTTTTTGTGCCACAAACATAACAAAATCATTACCGCTGGCTGAATATTTAGTTACTGTCATTCAATATCTCCTCTTTTACGCGTTCACATTCTTTTTCTAATTGTGTAAGTGTACCACTATTATCTATAACATAGGTAGCCCGTTTACGTTTTTCTTCGACAGGTATTTGTGCATGTATACGATTGAGTGCTTCTTCTTTCGTATACCCTTCCCTCTCCATCAGGCGTTCAAGCTGTTGTGCTTCTGTTGTATAGACCACTAACGATTTTTTTATAGGGTATCGTTCATTTTCAAAAAAGAGGGGGATATCAATAAAATACGGCTTTCCCAGACTGTCCTGTTCAATAGAGAGGCGTTCGATCTCATCATAGATCAACGGATGAAGCAGTGCCTCAAGTGCTTTACGCTTCTCTTTGTCGGCAAAGACAATAGCCCCCAAAGCCTTTCTGTCTACCTTCCCTTCATGTACCAATCTCTCACCGAATTTCTGTGCTATCGCCTGATGCTGCTCATCAAGTATCTTATGGGCGATCTTGTCGGCATCGATGATGTGGAAGCCCGAAGCTTCAAGAAGCTTGACTGTCGAACTTTTCCCCGTAGCGATACTTCCTGTCAGAGCAATAGCATACTTAAAAGCCATTACCATTTTCTATAAGACTGAAGTTGCATCGCGTCATACCCGTATATATCATCTCTAAACTGCAACACACCATCGTAATCTACATAGGCAGTCAGGTAGACCACATCCACAGGGACCTTCTGCGTTAAAGACAAAAACTCTTTTCTTGTCCCCTTGAGCCTCTCCTGTGCCTTCTCAAAATCTATCGTGTCATTAAACGTAGAAAATGTTTCCAACAGTTCTATGGGTTGAGAAAGGCGGATACAGCCGTGACTAAACGCCCTGACATTGCGATTAAAAAGGTTTTTTGTCGGGGTATCATGCATATAGACAGAGAACTGGTTTGGAAAAAGGAATTTCACTTTTCCCAGGGCATTATGATATCCGGGTGTCTGTGCAAAACGAAACGGTACAGTTTTACTGTAACGGTATTGCCCCCAGTTAACAGAGCTTGCACTGACTTTTTGGGCATCTTCTCCCCACCCTGTATAGATCTCTATTCTCTCTTTTTTCATGGCTTGAGGATCTTTAAATATCTTAGGGATCATCTCTTTTTGGATAATACTTTTAGGTACGTTCCACTGCGGGTTTAGGACGATGGTCCGTACGGTATTGGAGAAGACCGGTGTAGGGTTTTTTCTTGTTCCCGTGATCACTTTCATCTGTAGACGCAACGCTCGATCCTCTTCAAAAAAGAGTGTAAATGCAGGGATATTAATGATAATATGCCGTTTTTCATTGCGTTCATGCAGCCATTTGATACGATCAAGATTCAAGCGTATCTGTTCAATACGCTTTTCGATCGGTACATTAAGCGCTGCCATGGTCTTTAGACCGATGATGCCTTCATCTTCCAGACCATGCCGTTTTTGAAAATGGACGATAGCATCCTTTAGACAGCTGTCATACTTGTTGTCATCCCTACTGCTACAACTGCCATAATCTCCCGTGATGCGCACTCTTTTTCTTAAGAGAGGCACCACTTCATGAGATTCACCCGGTTTCAACACACCTTTGAACGCTATGATCGGCCATCCGCCGTTTTTTTGTATCTCCAGGTACTTGATGAGCGCTGCCTGAAGTTCTTTATAGTGGTACTCTTTAGGTGCTGCCTGGTCGAACAGCTCGGATAGACTCCCGCTCAATGCTGCCGTTTCAAGAAGAGAGAGTGGACCAAATCCGGGTCTGTACGTTACCCATCCGGCATGGATACCCTGGGCTTTTAGATTGTAAAGCCTGTCTTGAAATGCCCCCCAGTTGATACTGCCATACAGCGTATAATCGGCATATCCTTTATAAAGTTGTGACATTTTAAATTCGAGGTCTACTTTTTGAGTCACTGTGCTATTTTCACTGTAAATCTCTTGGGCTTTTTTCTCCAAAAGGAGTGCATCCTGATAAAGTTTGGAGGTCCTGTCAAGGGTTGGGTCTTGTGTGATCTGTCTAAAAAGCTCTTTGCTGAAGGAAGAGACGGAATCTTCATCGATCCAAACGGGTACGAAGAAAAGCCGTGTATAGAGTCGGTTTAAAAAGCTGTTCTGAGGTTGGGTCTGGAGTGAATTGATCATCACTGTTGATGCAACTTCATGAAATTCCAAATGGGTATTTGCATGTGTACCCTGGGTAAACATGAAAACGGCAATAAGCCCAAAGCGTATAGATACATCTCTGATTATCTGTTTTATTCTTTTCATTGACCTTCCATTCTATCTTGAATCAGCTATGAGTATATCAAAAAATTATATCAAAATAGTTTTCATCCGTAAAAGGTACGATCTAAAAACTGTAATTGACAAACATCCTCAAGTTTTGAAAAGAGAGATCTCCATTTTCGACATCGGAGAAGATCGCTGAAACGTTGGCTCTGTCGTTATACTCATATTGCATTCCTAAATCATATTCCCTGGCATGATTTTGCTTCCCTTTATGTGCATCTATATTTGCAATAAAGTTCAATCCTTCTGCTCCCGCTGTAGAGGCATCCCACGATATGGTATAGAGTATGGTCTTTCCGTCCGGTCCTTCTTCTCTCAGGGTATTATGTTCTGCATTGGTGAAGAACGGACCACCACCAAAGAAGTTGTCTGCGGCACGTCCATTGACTTTATTGTAAGCGATGGTCGTAGTAATACCTGCCTTTTTGATACCAAAAGATGCTGCAACTCCGTAAATAGTAGAATTCTCTGCCTTATCATATACTTGGAAAGCATACTGGATTGCAGCACCGTAAGTAAAACGATCGCTCTCATCTTCGTAATTGGCTTCAAGATAGCTTATCTTTACTTCATCTTTCAAGTGATAGAACCATCCGGATAGTATCGTTTTGTTCATCCCTTCATAGGTGATACCCACTATTTGCATACCGTCATTGCCGTGGGTATTGCTAAATCTGCCAGGCGCTTCACTGTCAACCCCTGACCATTTCTGTAACTGTGAAAGGAAAATCGTTGTATCTTTGAGTGAGGTATCAAGAAGGGTCAGTGCCTCAAAAGTATTAGGGACCATCCCTATATCATCACTGTCGGCAAAAGGCGTGTCAAAACTCTGCCGTCCCAGAACAACTGTAGTATCTGAAAATGTACCTTTCAGATAGGCTTCACCCAAAATGGCATAATCTTCATAATTTGTTTCCCCAATCACATGAACCAGTAATTCTTCTATTAATAAATGTTTAGCGACTCAATTCGAATTGTTAAAAAGACTGAATTACCTCCCCACCAACCAGTCACGAATTCTGTATTAACTTTTTTATAT
>JBNLDB010000090.1:0-6351 GCA_050304115.1 Sulfurovum sp.
TGGCAATAGAGGGCAGCTTCACTCCGTTAAAGGTCGTGGCTTTCACCATGGTATAGTGCATCTGGTCTTCAAAGATCACTTTATCGCCAATGCTCAGCGGTGTATCAAAACTATAGTCACCCATGATATCACCTGCCAGGCAGGTATTTCCTGCCAGACGATAGGTGTGTGCCTTTTCTCCTGCTTCTCCTGCATGACGTACATCAGCACGGTAGGGCATGATGATCGTATCAGGCATATGGGCCTCGGCAGAAGAGTCGAGGATCGCTATATCCATACCGTTGTGTACGATGTCAAGTACGGTGGTGATCAGTGGTCCGGTTTTCCATCCTATGGCTTCACCAGGTTCAAGATAGACCTCTACATCATATCTTTTTTTAAAATCCTTGATAAGTGCTATAAGCTTCTGTGTATCATACCCTTCACGTGTGATATGATGACCTCCGCCAAAGTTTATCCATTTCATTTTCGGTATATAGGCAGCAAACTTCTCTTCAAAGTTTTTGAGTACATTCTCCAATGCATCGCTCCCTTGCTCGCACAGTGCATGAAAATGCAGGCCATCGCAGTCATTTAAAATAGAATCATCCATATTTTGTACGGTTGTGCCGAGTCTGGAGTAGAGTCCGCAGGGATTGTAGATCTCTTTGGGTGACTCTGAATACTCCGGGTTCACACGCAGTCCCAATGAGAGCTTCGGATTGATCTTCTTCGCTTGCGAAGCGAATCGCTGGAATTGGGCAGGGGAATTGAATACCAGGTGGTGTGATATTTTGGCTATTTCTTCGATCTCTTCTTCTTTAAATGCAGGAGAGTAGGTATGTACTTCTTTAGAAAATGTTTCATCTGCAAGCTTCGCTTCATGCAGTCCGCTGGCACAGCATCCGTCAAGATAGGGTTTGATCAGCGGAAAACTTTTCCACAATGCATACCCTTTGAGTGCAAGCAATACTTTTGCGCCACTCTGTTTCTTGATCTCTGAGATCACGCGGAGGTTTTTAAGCAGTTTCTCTTCTTCCAAGAGCCAACAAGGAGATGGTAAGGTATTATGTATATTTTTCATGAGAAATTATAACAATAGAATCCAAAATATTTTGTTATAATGGAGTAAATAATTTGTTTAGAATAGGAAGGAGAATGATTAGTATGGGTGCAAGGGAAAATGACAATCGTAGTGAAGGCTTAAGATTTAACGGTAAGGAGATCCAGCTTGCGGTGAGTATGTTAGATAAATTAGAAGCCACGATCGATATTATTTATTATCTCATGGAGAATGAGAATCAACAGGCTTTTGTACTGATGCTGTTGACAGCGAAAGATACCGATCTAAGTAAGTTACTGGACAGAGAGAAGCGTGAAACCGATATTTTACTTGAAATCGATAAAGAAGAACCGCTCTACGTGATGCTCTGTCAAGATACCAAGGTGGATGGAGGATATCGATTTGCAGAGAGGCTGATCAGACAAATACAGTTAGACGAAGGGTCAGATATCTATTGTACAGAATTAGAGGTAAGAGCAACACATTACACACCCAAACAAGTGATACTGAAACTACTTGAAACGTTTGCAAAAAGTAAACTGTCGAATAAATCGAATGAAATTGTTTTTAGAAGTTTGCAATAATTAGTAGGTTTTAAGGGATTTTACAGTAGAATCCCGTCCAACTATAACAACTGCAGTATTGCAGATAAAATTTTATTAAGGATGATTCGTCATGAAAAGAACATACCAACCGCATAGCACACCAAGAAAAAGAACGCACGGATTCAGAACAAGAATGAAAACAAAGAATGGTAGAAAAGTAATTTCTGCAAGAAGAGCTAAGGGTAGAAAAAGACTAGCTGTATAATACTTTTGGTATAAAACCATCAGCACGATAAAACATTTTACTAGGATCAAAACCAGTAAAGAGTTTAACAGCGTGTACAAACACGCCACAAAAACATGGCATACACCTTATTTTGTACTTTTCTTCAAAAGGAGTGATGAGTACAAAGTGGGTTTTGTGGCCTCTAAGAAAATTGGAAATGCAGTTCATCGAAACAGAGCAAAACGTTTGTTAAGAGCACATTTCATCGAAAATATAGACCTCTTATCTCAAGGTAGTTACGTATTAGTTGCAAAACCTGCGCTTATCGAAGAAAACTATTCTGTGACCCGTAAGGCGTATCTACATGCACTAAAGAAGTGTACTGCAACATAATTTAACCCATATCACACTATACTATCACTGATATATTATAAAAGGCATAATTTTGGAACAACAAGATTTAAATAAACGACTTCTTCTGGCACTGGCACTTTCTTTCTTCGTATTTATCGGATATAGCTATTTTTTCCCACCTGAAAAACCTACACCAACCGCAGCACAAACAAATACAGCACATCAAACACCTACGGTAGATAAAACATCCGGTGCAAATGTACCCACACCGAGCGCTTCGGCAGCTACAGCAGACAGTGCACCGGTACAAACGGCATCAACAGCGTTGATCACTGTAAAATCTGATAATTTTATAATGACCGTGGATGCATACGGACGTATCTCACAAGTTGAACTTTTAGAAGCAAAGTATCATGATGAAGATGGTAACAATCTGAAAATTTTAGGTGTGAATGAAGTAAAACCATTGGAAGTAAGATTTTCAGATGCAAAATTGAATGATGAAGCATTTAAAACCCCTTATGTGACCAGTGGAAGTAAAACAGTAGATGTGAGCAAGGGTCCACAAACCGTGACCTTGACACAAACGCTCTCTTCTGTGACAGTGACAAAAAATATCACTTTTAAGCCTACAGGAGAGTATGATGTGACAGTGACAACTTCTGCATCCACACCATACTTCATCACACCGGGGCACAGACCAGTTGCGGACCAGTCTATGTATATGCTTGTAAGAGGTGCATTGGTAAAAGGTGCAGACAATATCATCAATACTGTGGAAGATGGTGATGCTGAGGGGTATGAAAAGTTCCAAAATGCCAAAATAGCTTCTGCATTTGACAGATATGTTGCTTCCATGTTCTTTGATTTCGATAAAGGGATGAATGTTTCGATCCTCAAAGAGGCAAATGGCGATCCGCTTATTTTTGTAGAGGGAGCAGATACTTTAGAGCTACATGCCTATATAGGGCCTAAAGAGGACAAAATACTCAGAGCGATCAATCCTGAACTTACAGACGCGATCGAATTCGGATGGTTCTCATTCCTTGCAAAACCATTCTTTAAAATACTGCTCTGGATCAATGACTATGTGGGTAACTGGGGATGGGCGATCATTCTCTTTACTTTACTTGTAAAGACTGTATTGTTCCCACTTTCATACAAAGGTATGATGTCAATGAACAAACTGAAAGACTTGGCACCTAAAATGAAAGATATCAAAGAGAAGTATAAAGGTGACCCTGCAAAAATGAATGCACAGATGATGGAAATGTATAAGAAACACGGTGCAAACCCTATGGGTGGATGTTTACCGCTTATTTTACAAATTCCTGTTTTCTTTGCGCTTTACCGTGTGCTTTTAAATGCAGATGAGTTGCAAGGTGCCGGATGGATACTCTGGATAGAGAATCTTGCCGTGATGGACCCTTATTTTGTACTTCCTATTTTAATGGGTGCTTCTATGTGGTTCCAGCAAAAGATCACGCCAAGTAACTTTACTGATCCGTTACAGGAGAAGATCTTTAAGTGGTTCCCTGTGATCATGACGGTGTTCTTTGTCTATTTCCCATCTGGTCTTGTATTGTACTGGTTAGTGAACAACCTCTTTACCATCGCACAGCAATACTTTATCAACCATATGTATAAAAAACAAAAAGCGTTGGCAGTGGCAGCGCACAAAAAAACAAAGGACTAAGTCATGAAAAAGGTTGAAGCACCGACATTGGAAGAGGCTTATCAACAAGCTTCTCAAATGTTGGGCTGTTCTGTTTCTGAACTTCAGTCTGAAGTGATACAGCATCCTTCCAAAGGACTCTTCGGCCTTTTGAAAAAAAATGCGATCATTGTAGCGACCTGTCAAAAAGCTGCTGCTTCGCACACAGAAAATAAAGTGAAAAAAGAGGTACCTGCTATCTCCACTGCTGAAGAGCGTGTCGCCTCTGAAATTATCGCTACCGTCAAAGAAGCAGAAACGCCCCATACTGAACCTGAAATTCAAAAAGATGCCATCGTCGATAGCTTTTTTGAAGTAGATCATCATGAGGAAGAGATTGAAATATTTGAAGATGAAACAGTGGTTTATGATGAGTTGGCACTGTTGATAGAAGATCAGCTTAAAGAGCTTCTTTCTCACTCTTGTTTTGATATAGATGTCGTTGAAGTGGATGTCAGGGACAATACAGCATTGATATTCATCGATGGTGAGGATGCAGCACTTCTCATAGGTAAAGAGGGGTACCGGTATAATGCTCTTTCTTATATGCTATTCAACTGGTTACATGCAAAATACGAACTCTTTATAAAGCTTGAGATCGCAGAATTCTTAACCACACAGCAGGAGATGATACGTAATTATATTAAACCGGTCATTGAACATGTGGAAAAGCAGGGAAAAGGAAAAACACGTTTCCTTGATGGTATTTTGGTGCAGATTGCTCTGGAGCAGCTACGTGAAAGATTCCCTGATAAGTATGTGGCAGTCAAGACAGGTAGAGAGGGTAAAAAATTTGTTGTCATAAACGAATTTAACAACACAAAGACCCATGCATAATACTATCACCGCTATCGCCACTGCACACGGTGTCTCTTCCATTTCTATTATTAGAGTGAGCGGAGATGCCGCATTGGAGATCGCACATAAAATATCCCATTTAGAAAACATTACCCCAAGATACGCACACCTTACCTCTCTTTATAATTTCAACCATGAACTGATAGACCATGCGATCATGATCTATTTTGCTGCACCGCACAGTTTTACGGGCGAAGAAGTGGTAGAGTTTCAGTGTCATGGCGGAATGATCGTTGCGCAGGAGATACTGGACACCATCACTTCTTATGGTGTAAGACTTGCTGAACCCGGCGAATTCTCTAAACGTGCATTTCTCAACGGCAAGATCGACCTGACAGAGGCAGAAGCTATTTCAAAACTGATAGAAGCCAAAAGTGTAGATGCTGCAAAGATCTTGGCCAAACAGATGAAAGGCGAGCTCAAAACCTTTGTGGATGAGAGCAGGGATGCACTGTTAAGATCTTTGGCATACTCTGAAGTGATGATCGATTATGCCGAAGAAGATATTCCTGATGACATTATGAACAGTATCTCTACACAGCTGGATGCACTTACAGCACAGATCGAACTGATCGTTGAAGCAAGTCACAGGCGTAGAGGATTGATAGAAGGTTTTAAAGTTGCGATCGTAGGGAAACCGAATGTAGGTAAAAGTTCTTTGCTCAATGCTTTGCTTTCGTATGACAGGGCCATTGTCAGTGATATCGCAGGAACGACTAGAGATACGATCGAGGAGCAGGTACGCATCGGTTCCCATATCATACGTCTGGTGGATACAGCAGGGATACGTGAATCAGAAGATACGATAGAGAAGATAGGGATAGAGCGTTCACTTTCATCAGTGAAGGATGCGGATGTCATTGTTGCACTTTTTGACAGTTCAAGGCCATTTGATGAGGAAGATGCAAAAATACTCTCTATCCTTGAAGCAGTAGAAGATAAACATATCGTGGTTGCTCTGAACAAATCGGATCTTGATAGGGTATTTGATAGCTCAAAACTTGACGAATACGAGGTACTTGAAGTCAGTGCCAAAAAGGCTTTTGTGAAACTTACGGAAAGACTTGAACGTCTTTTTGACAGTATCGGAGAGGGAGAAGAGCTTATGCTGATCTCGTCCAGACAGATCGAAGCCGTCAATAAAGCAAAATCCTCCATAGAAGAAGCAAAAGAACCTTTGATGCATGGTGAGTTGGAATTCTTTTCCTACCATTTGCAAGAAGCGGTAAAGTCTATCTCATCGATTTCCAAACCGTATGACAATGAAGAGATACTGGATAAAATGTTCGGTGAATTCTGTTTGGGGAAATAAGGATGCGGAGTGTTGAATTTTTGAGTGACCTGGAGAATATAGAGCTTTATATGATTTTAGCGTTATTCGTTTTTACGATCTGGTTCATCTTGAATACGGTCAAGTACTATAAAGGTGAAAAAAGAAAGGTAAAGAATCTGCATCGATTCGCCAAAGAGGGTGAAGTGGAGGCACAACACTCTTTAGCAGACAGATACCGCAAGGGATATGCTGTTAAAAAAAGTTGTAAAAAGGCAGCATTCTGGTACCAAAAGGCTGCCTTTTCCGGTGATGAGGATGCACAAAGCTTTTTAGAAAAGA
>JBNLDB010000091.1:0-6267 GCA_050304115.1 Sulfurovum sp.
TGGTACTCTGTTTTTCTTGTGCTTCTTTTCTGTCGATGATCACTTTAGCTCCATCGTTATCCTCTAGAACGATATAGTCGCTTTTCGCGGATTTCATCTTTTCGTAGAACTCTTTAAAGTCCTTAAAGGTCTCTCCATTCACCTTATCGATAGGCCACATGGCAAAATCGTTGTCTCCCCTGCTCATATCCGAAGCCAATACTTTTAGCAGAACCACCACTTCGCTTTTATCTTCTTCCTGCCATTTCCCTGCCAGATAACTTAGTGTCAAACGGTTTTGATTGGTCGAAACAATGAGATTTCTGGTAAGCGGGGAAAAGACATACCCACCGTAAACAAAATAACGTGGCATCGTATCATAACGTGTTGTCTTGACCAGATACATATCATCGGCGTTGTACTTTAAAGGTGCCTCAACCTGCATATGTTTCTTATCTCGGATGATATCGAGTTTCACCTTCTCACCCATTTGATACACATCGACAAAGTGCTGATAATGGGTAAACTCATGTTTTCTGAACTCCACTGTACCGTCATTTTCAACATTGTGCCCATCCACTGCCGTTAAGATATCACCCTCTTTGAGCAGTCCTGCAAGGGACGAATTATGTACCACTTTAACGACCAGCACACCGCTGGTATGATCATCAAGCCCATAGTAGCGTCTAATAGCAGGATTTTCCAATTTCTGTGTACTCAATCCCAGGTCTGAAAAGCCGTCATACTTTCCATCTTTCATATCTTCTATGAAATGTTTGACGATATTCACAGGGACAAGATATCCGATATTCTGAGACTTGCTGATCATTTGCATCACCACACCGACGATCTTTCCGTTAGAGAGTGCCGGACCGCCGGAATTCCCTGGATTCACAGCAGCATCAACCTGCACGGCTAAAAAAGATTCCCCGCTGTGCGCATAGGTATGATGTTCTACCCGTGAAACCACCCCGATCGTTGCAGAGAGTGTGCTCCCTCCCATAGGGTAACCATACACAACGATTTTTTGTTCCACTTTTGGAAGTGAACCAAAAGTCAGCGGTTTGACCCCCTCAAAAAATGCTTTGTCATCGACTTTCAAAAGTGCCAGGTCAGCTTGATGGGAGACAGCATGGACTTTGGCGATATAACGTTTTCTCTGTCCGTAACGTTGTACCTCTATAAAGGATTGGTTAGCTACCACATGCGCATTGGTCAGGATATACCCACCCTCTATAATGGCACCAGAACCCACACTGCTGCGCATTGAACTGTTCCATGGCTCCTGGTAGTTAGGTACCTTTGCAGCCGTGTAAATCTTAACGATCGCCTCTTTGGTGCCATTGGTCTGTTTTGCATTCGCCGTTAAAAACAGTGTACTGAACAGCACTATCCATAATATTCTCATGAAATTCCCCTAAAATCTTCTGCATCTATGCAGTGTATCTTTCTTTTGATCGCCTCTTTTGCCATAAGGCCCGGATCTTTTGAAGAGAGCAGATTTTTCTCTTCATCATAGACTCTTGCAGAACAGACACCACAGCTTGGGCTTCTGTCTTTACCGATGAACAGGTCCAAGTCTTGATGGGTTTCAAAAAAGTGTGTGGCATACTCGGTGATGGGTGAAGAAAGATCTTCTCCACTTGCATTGGAGAATGCTCTATCCCCCTCTTTGGTTCGGATAAGATCCATCGTGGGACGGGGGGTCCCAAAAGCAGCATCTTCAGGACAAAAAGGGATAAGCTCCATCCCCCGAAGCTTTTTTAAAAGCGCTTCATCTTTATTGTCCGTAGCATCATATCGACATTTTTCACCTAAAAGACAGGCGGAAATTGCGACCTTTTTCATCATTAAAATACAAAGAGCAATGCATATACCCATCCGCCTGTCAGCATGGTGAGTATAATACCTATAAATGTCCGTTGTCCATCTTTTTTATGGGATTGTGAATAGAGTCCCGGGAGTGTAGATTGTCTTTTATAGCGATTCCCGCGGTAAAGTGTGATGATCCATAGCACCAGTGTCACGACCGAGATAATGATATGAAAAATAAGCACATACAGAAGATAATCATGTGATACAGAGGTACCTTCCATCAGGTTTTTATACCCACCCTCCATACGGACACCATACTCAAAAAACCCTACGACAAGTACAGAAACGATAAAAAGAAGTTTCTGCACCTTCTCATGTGCAGTGTAGTTCTTTGTCTTTGCAAGCATAATAGCGCCGAATATAAGAAAAGGCAACAATGCAACTATGACGGATACAATATCCATAAACAGTGGTGCTCTTGTTCCTAAAAAACCTGGTTGAAACATAACATCCATAAAGATCCTTTTTAATTTTATTCTTCTTTAAATTGTGTATAACCTTATCACAATCGAGCTAAATATCATCAGTTAAAAAGCGTACTCAACCCTAACAAATAACCACCGATTTGACTTCTGTGAACTCTTCGAGTGCCCACTTCGGTCCTTCTCTTCCTACACCTGAAAGTTTAGCACCCCCATAAGGCTGTACATCAAAACGAAGCGTCGGAATGTCATTGACCACTACACCGCCGCACTCTGCCTCTTCGATAAAGCGCTGTGTGATTTTGAGATCATTGGTGAAAATAGAGAACTGCAAGCCGTAGGGTGAATCATTCATTTTCTCCACAGCAGTGTCATAGTCGGACACTGCTACCAAACTGACGATAGGCGCAAAGACCTCTTCACAGATGATCTTCATATCATCCGTCACATCCGCCATCACTGTCGGAGGGAATATCCCCTCTATCTCATCACCGCCGGCGATGACTTTTGCCCCTTCATCTTTCGCTGATGCGATCCATGACTTCGCTCTCTCTCTGGACTCATCATCTATCAGCGGTCCCATAAAGGTATCTTCTTCGTAAGGCGAGCCCACTTTCAGTTTTTTTGTCTCTTGTGCGAGCAACTCAGCAAACGCATCATACACCTCTTCATTGACATAGATACGCTGAAGAGAGATACAGACTTGTCCGGAGTTGTAAAACGCACCAAAGGCACAACGTGTTGCTGCAAGTGCCAGGTCTGCACTCTTATCGATATAGGTTGCGGCATTACCGCCCAGTTCAAGGCTGACCTTTTTGATCCCTGCCTGTTTGGTAATAATGTTCCCTACAGGGACAGAACCCGTGAAACTGATCACTCTTGGAATCTCACTCTGTACCAGTGCCGAACCTACTTCTGCATCCCCGTATACCACACAGAGTGCATCTTTGACCGCATACTCTGATTCTACAAAAAGCTTTGCGAACATATAGGCTGTCATCGGTGCCTCGGGTGTCGGTTTCAATACCACTGCATTGCCTGCTCCCAATGCCGGTGCTATCTTATGTGCCACAAGGTTGAGAGGAAAATTGAACGGCGTGATACACGCTACGACCCCTACAGGTTCTCGCTTAAAATACGCCAATGTTTTCTTTCCGCTGGGCATTATATCTGTAGGGAGTGTTTCACCTGCAAGATTTGCAAGTTCCATAGCTGTGATCTTGATCGTTTCTACACATCGCTCTACCTCAATACGTGAAAATGCGATAGGTTTTGCTACTTCTTTGGCCAACATCAAAGCAAATGCTTCTTTCTCTTCAGTCAGTCTTTTAGCCACATCCTCCAACCATAAGATACGCTGAGACAATGGGGATCTGGCTGCTGCTTTACTTGCAGCTTTTGCAATCTTAAGTGCTTTAAGCGTATCTTCTGTATCACAAACCGGTGCAGAACTTACAACCGTGCCATCAAAAGGACTCTTACGTTCCTGTTGTACTTCTTTGTTCTCTTGGGTGGAACCAAAAAAGATTTTTGCTTGGGCTATATTTGACATGAGATATACCTTCTTTCTGAAATTATTTGATTATAGCAAATTGGGGATAAAAGGTAATGGAGTTTTGATATATTTTATCGTCTGTGATAGAGAGAAAGTATCACAGTAACGTTTGGTTCATACAGTTCATCCTCTTTGGGAATTAACCGGATCACAAAACGCTGTTTTAACGTTTCAGATCCACACCGAAGGGTTATTTTTTGGATAAATAACTGTAGACCCCCAAAGATATAATGATAAGTGCAATACCCAGGATCAGATAGAGTGCATGTACCATCTGCGAATAATCATGCAGGGCGATCTTAAAGACCACCATCAATGCTTCAATGGAAAGTGCAATAATGATCGCAATAGAGAACTTTGTCAGGACATTGGCATCTTCAGCTACTTTACTGTAATTTTTGAAAAAGACTTCTCTTTCCAATATGGTCTTGGCCAGGTCAAAGATCGCAAGACCCAACGTAAGTGCAACGATAGGTTTAAAGAGTGAGTCAAGTGAGAAGTTTCCCTCCCAAAAGATACTTGAAGCATATCCTACCAGTGCATACATGATGGCAAAAAAAGCAAAGGCCATGAGTGAAAACCCTACAGCTTTATAAAAGAACTGTGTAAAATTATTGAACGCCGGGTTGAGTTCTACCAGGCCAAGTCGTCCAAGCATTCCTGAAAGTATAAAATCAATAAAAATATACTGGTCCTCTTCTTTTTTCATCACAGTAATACAGGTATGCCCCGTTGCAGAACTGATGTAAGGGGTACTGATGGAAAACTCTTCATCTTTTTCCATCACTTTTGTACTCATATAGGCTCTGTTCTTACCCGCTTCTGTGATATCTGTTTTATATCTGGAAATATTTGGAGATGTTTGATTGAAGTCCTTATCGGTGATGTAAAGCAGTTCCATGGAAGGAAATGTTTGAAATGTCTTTTTATAATTCTTTGATTTCTCTGTTAAGATCGATCCATTATTTCTTAATGTTGTCATAATAAATTTTTCAATATCTTCCTGATTCTCTTGATATACTTCAATAAATTCTTTCATGCCTCTTTACCTTTATGTTTAGTGTATATTCATATTACAAGTATACCATAGCAAATCATCAGTATGAGATAGAACTTCTGTATAGTATCCTCTATAATATCCTTGTTACGTTGGAAAAAATCGTGCCTCTCTATCGACTGAACATGCATGAGACCCAACCCTCGAAAATACCTGAAGATAAGATAACCCACTATTAACAACAATTTGGTTAAAATAATTCATTAATTTTGACTACCTAAAGTAGTTCGTGGAGCAAATAAAAATGAACAAAGCAAAATACATCTGGATGGATGGCGTATTCACACCTTGGGATGATGCCAAGGTACACGTACTTACACATACACTACATTACGGAAATGGTGCTATAGAGGGAACGAAAGCCTATAAAACAGTCGATGGAAGATGTGCGATCTTTAAACTCAGAGAGCATACACAGAGACTTCTTAACTCATCAAAAATGACACTGATGAATGTACCATATACAGCAGAGGAACTCAACGCTGCACAAGTAGAACTTTTACAGAAAAATGAACTCTTTAACGGTGCATACATCAGACCATTGGTGTATCTCGGATATGGTGTCATGGGCCTTTACCATAAAGATTGTCCTGTAAATGTATCTATTTCTGCATGGGAATGGGGAGCATATCTTGGAGAAGAGGGTCTTAAAAAAGGTGTGCGTATAAAGATCACTTCTGTCACAAGAACACCTAACACCTCTGGGATGGGTAAAGCCAAAGCAGTCGCTAACTACCTGAACTCACAAATGGCGAAATTTGAAGCTGTTGAAGCAGGATATGATGAAGCATTGCTTAGAGATGACCATGGATATATCGCTGAAGCATCCGGTGCTGCTTTCTTCATGGTAAGAGATGGTGTACTCATCTCTCCTCCTAGTGACAATTCACTGGAGTCCATTACACAGCAAACTGTTATAGACCTGGCACATGACATGGGTATAAAAGTTGAAAGACGCCGCATTACCCGTGAAGAGGTTTACATTGCTGATGAAGCATTTTTGACAGGAACGGCTGCTGAAGTAACGCCGATCCGTGAAGTGGATGCTCGTATCATCGGGATAGGTTCAAGAGGCCCTATCACAGAAAAATTACAAACAGCCTATTTTGATGCAGTTGCAGGTAAAAACCCTGACTATATTAAATATTTAACCTATATTAACTAAACAAGGATAGACATGCCAGCAGATATGAATGATTATTTCAAAAAGAAAAGACCGAGTAATAACTCCATGAACGACGACAGTAACCGTGGTGGTGGAAGCAATTTCAATAACCCGTTCAACAATATCGGGAAAGGTGCGCCTTGGATGTTCATCATCATTGCACTGGGATTTGCGCTTTTTGTAATGAAACCATTTACGATCATCAACTCTGGTG
>JBNLDB010000092.1:0-6159 GCA_050304115.1 Sulfurovum sp.
CATCAAAGAGCTTTTTACCAACACCCGCTGCCAGAGATGATTTATTGTCATAGTTTCTGAATGTATTGCGTAACCAATGTGCAGAGGTATAAACCAACCATTTGTCTAGGACAAACTGTTCTAAAGCAAGATTGGCAGTGTACTCTTCATTGTCTTTGACATTATTGTTCTCCGTCACAAAGGCACTTGCATCGAACATGATCTGAAGCGGACGGTCGTTATATCCTGATGCCGTAACAGACAAGGTATATTTTCCATTAAGGCTGAATGTCTCTGTATTTCCTGTGATATTTGAAAAACCGATATTGATGCTTTGCTTTAACTCTTTACTCGCCTTGAGCTTTTTATAGGTTGAGAATTCTGATGCTGCATTGGAGACTTGGACCTCATCTGCCATGACCACGACTGACAGTAGAAGAGCCAAAACGATTAATATACTTCTGTACTTCATATGTTTCCCTGTATGATTGTAGTTGAAAGCCGTGACTATAGCATAAACATGGTCACAGTATGGTAGATTTTTCAGTTTGAAGTGCAGAGAAGAACGTTTATGCTTCTCCCCGTATCTGATACGTGATATCTCCGGCACCAAAGGCCGTCACAAGTCCATCACTGTATTCTTGTATGATATGACCATCCTTAAAGACCTTGACGATACCGTCTTCTTTGGTAACAGAATCTGCCATATGAAGTGTATAGCGGCTGAATGCTCCCTTGAGGTCTATATCTACTTTTAACTCACCCGCAGACCATATAGGAAGGATGACCAGTTCATCCACACCTTCGAAACACTCTACAAAGCCTTGCAGGTTATCCATCGTACGGCTGTACTTATGCGGTTGCCAAATGACATTGAGTTTGGAAAATTTACGCAGTCCTTTATAGGTCTGTAGTGACTCTATGGTCACCTTTATCTCTGTCGGGTGATGTCCATAATCATCGATGACCACACACTCTTCCTGGTTTTGTATAATGTCAAAACGTTTTTTGATCCCTCTGTAGTGCAGAAGGTTTTCCCTTATATCCTCCACTTTCTCACCCAGGTCCAAAGCACCCAATATCGCCAATGATGCATCTAAAGCGATGTGATTCCCAAAACCGAATACTTCGAAGGACCCCAGATCCAAAAGTTCGAATTTTGTATGGGGTTCACCCTCTACCAACACAAACTCTATGTTTCTGATATCTTTGGAAGGATAAAGTTTTACACTCTCCATCTCTAAAGAAGAGAGGAATTCATCTTCTGCATTAATGACACGTACTTTTGCCAGTGACAAAAAGTTTCTGTAGGCATTGTAAAAACGCTCTTCATCATACCCGTAGTACTCCATATGCTCCGGTTCTACATTGGTCACGATCGCAAGGTACGGGTTGGAATTCAAAAAACTCTCATCACTCTCATCGGCTTCAAACACCACTTTGTTGTTCGGGTAGTTGCGTACATTTGAGCCAAACTCTTTGCTGATGGCACCGATAAGCGCATTGGATGCAGGGATGATCGATGCAAGCATTGCCGAAGTCGTACTCTTACCGTGTGCTCCGCCCACAGCATAGACCTCTTTCTCCCCCAGTATGCTCTTTAGCGCCTCTTTACGTGAAAGCAGTTCTATACCCAGTTCTTTGGCTCTTTGATACTCAGGGTTGTTAGGACGTACTGCCGCAGAGTAGATCACCCTGTCAACACCCTCTACTGCATCCGCATGGTGAGGTATGGTGATCTTCGCATCAAAGTTGGTTGCCAAGTCATTGGTGATCTCGGTCTGTTTGATATCTGATCCTGAGATCTTATGTCCATCATTGAAGAGAAACTTGGCCAATGCAGAGAGCCCAATACCCCCGATACCAATAAAATGTATCTTTTTCATCGCTATTGTTCCTTGCTTTCATCAAGCACTCTAAGTTCCTCTTGTGCCTGCTTGACATGGGTGTCAAACTTTGCAAGCAATGCCTCAGTAGGCTCTGTAAACGTCTGGATAAAAAATGCCAGAGGGTCATGTTCATTGACACCTTCGACATCTACAAGGTTTTCAATAAAGTCTTCAAAACTCTTCCCCGCCATCACGGCAGCCGCATGTACCATCATCGCATCTTTAAGCTCTGCATGGTCGATCGTATAGTTTAATACAAGAAAGATCTCTTTGGCACCTTTTTTGTCATTTTCACTGTACCGCTGAATACCATGCTCATAGATGGCTCTTGCTGTCGCTAAGTCTTCTGCATCACTCATATCAAAGGATTGAGAAGTCGTGAGTTTTTCTGCCAGTCTGTCAAATGCTGTGTTGACAATAAAGGTAAAGATCTCATTGATCTCATCTTCAGGTGCTTCGATAATAAGCTGTGCATCCAAAAGCTGATACCCTTTTGCGATACTCTCTTCCTCTTTACATTCGGTTTCGAGTCTTTGAATATTTGCCAAAAACTCTGGATCTTTTTTTAACTCTTCTACGTGTATTTCCGGGGTCTCTTTCATGATTGCTCCAATGCCGATTTTATTCTTTCCAATGCTTCTCTTGTTTGCGCTTCTTCGTATACAAGGGCCAGTCTTACATACCCTTGACCTTCCCCTTCCCGTCCTAAAAATGAACCGGGAATGACTTTGAGGTTGTACTCTTTATAGAGTTTTGTCGTAAAGGCTATCTCATCTTCGACTTTGAGCCAAATGTAAAATGTCGCTTCAGGCGCCTCTACACCTAAAACCTCTTTGGCGACTTCAAAGTTCTTTTTATACTTTTCTCTAAACCCCTCTACATGTTCCTGATCCGCCCATGCGACTGCAGCGGCATGTTGAAGCGGCAGAGGTGAAGCACATCCTATATACGTCCTATAGACCATATAGGCTTTGAGAATCTCCGCATCTCCCGCGATGAATCCCGAACGCAGGCCCGGTGCTGAAGAGCGTTTGGAGATCGAATTGATCACTAAAACATTTTTAAAACTTTCATTCCCCACTTCCATACTCGCATTGAGCAGTGAAGGCAACGGCTCATCCAAATAGAGGTCCACATAGCACTCATCATTGAGAAGCACGAAATCATGTTTCAATGCCAGCGTTACCCAACGCTTTAGTTCTTCCATAGACATCACTGAGGATGTAGGGTTGTTAGGAGAGTTGAGTATCACCAGGTCCGCTTTTGCCAACGCTCCCTCATCCACTACGGGTTGAAAATAATTCGCTTCATTCAAATTCAGGTAAATGACCTCTGCTCTGCATGCTTTGGCCGCACCTTCATAGATCTGGTAAAAAGGGTTGGGAAAAACCATGACTGGGTCTTCCACATCATGCAGCAGGAATTGGGGAAAGTTAAAAAGTACTTCCCTGGTACCAAAAGTGGGAATGATCTGCTCATCGGTCAATGTAAGTCCAAAACGCTTTTTGTTATAGGTCAGCATCCCTTCTCTGAGCTCTTTTTCTCCAGCAGATTTGGGATATTTGTTAAGCAGTCCGGCTGCATCCTTGAAAGCATCCAAAATAAACGCCGGTGTCTCAAACTGAGGTTCGCCGATCGTCAGGCTGAGTGCAGGGTAATCAGGGTTGGGAGTTACAGTGTCAAGTAATTGATTGAGTTTCTCAAAAGGGTAAGTTTCGAAGTTCATTGTTGCCCTAAATTTTTAAGGGATTATAACGTATTTGGGGTAAACTACAACTTTACGATAAATGCCCCACTGTTGATATCCCTGCGTACTTTTTTCAACACTTCTCTTGCACTTTTTTCGTCACTATACGCACCTATCAGCACTTTATAGTTATCTGTATGGTGCACCCTGTAACGTAATCCTAAAGCACGTATCTTGGAGAGATAGGCTTTGTTCGGCATGGCTGAAAATGATCCCACTTGAATATAATAGTGCATAGCGCTCTTTTTCGTTTCATGCTTCGTGACAGATGCCGCTTTTGTCTTGACACGCTCGAATAACTTTTTTGATGTAGGCTTTTTGGGTTGCCCCGTTTTAGCAGAGGATGGTGCTAAAGATGACATACCGGGTTTGGCTGTAGTTTTTACCAGCCATTGTATGATCTCATCTTGCAATTTGGCACCGCGGTATTTTGCCTTGGAACTGTTGATGATGATGACCACCGTATAGAATTTTCCTGCCCTGTTTTTTACATACCCTCCTATATTTTTCACCCGTCTCAGTGTCCCTGTCTTCATCCATGCACGTTTGTTTACCACACTGTTTCTAAAACGGCGTTTGATGGTACCGTCTACACCTGCGATCGATAGTGTCTCCATCCATCTGGACCCATAGCGTTCATAGGCATCATCATACATTTGCGCCAACTGCTTTGCATTCATTTTTGCTGTCCGGGAAAGCCCACTTCCGTTATCGATCTTTAAACTCCCCTTACCTAATGCACCGTTTGAATCCAAAATATGTTTGACCGTATCTCTTCCTTTTTGTACCGTGGCAGGCGCACCATAGCGTTTTGCACCCAAAAGAAGCAAAAGATGTCTTGCATAGAGATTATTGCTCTCCTTGGATGTTTCAGAAATGATCTCTTCCAGAGGCTCTGAGTAATGGGTAAAAAGTTCTCTTGCCCCTTGAGGTATCTTGCGTAATTTCAAGCCTCCTCTGACAGATACCCCTTCTTGTCCCAATCTCTCTTTCAGGGCATAATAAAATGACTTATAGGGTTTGGTAATGACTTTGCAGATATTGCGCATTCCGCATCGTTTGGAGATCTTCCCCTGAAGAAAGAGTGTAGGGGTCACTTCGTTCTTATCAATTTTTACCCTTGGCCAGGAGTATCTTCCTCTACAGGGTTTATTGACATGCTGCAACTGATCGACCACTTTGTAACTCTCATCCACATGCTTCTTATAGACTCTCTTTTCCTTGGGTATTACACAGACGGTCACCAGACGTTCATTGAACATCATGGCATCGGGCATCGCATTATAGGCACTGTAAAGATTCTCGTCAAAACCTGAACTGTCTTTATCTCCCACTTCAAAATAGCTTCTGTCTATGACGATATCTCCAGAGATCTTCTCTATCCCCTCAACACGGATGATTGAAGCGATCTCTTCAAGGTCCTCATCATTCAAAGTAGGATCACCAAACCCCTTAATGAGCAGATCCCCTTGGAGTACGCCATTTTGCAAACTTCCTGTGGTATAAAATTTTGTAGGCCAACGGTAGTCAAATCCCAATTTTAGTACCGAGGCATAAGTTGTTAGGACTTTGATCACCGATGCAGGAGTTCTGCTCTTAGTGGCGTTGAGCGAAGCCACGACCTTACCATCTTTACCGGCTTCTTTAATATAGATACTGATATCTTTTTTTGAAATGCCTGACCTGCGTATCTCTTCATTGATGGCCTGAGGTAAGGCATAGAGCCATAGGGAGAGGATCACATAGATTAATAGTGTTCTCACTATGCTGCCTTGTATGCATCAAGGAGCCGTTGCATCGCTTCTTGAAGCACTTCTTTGGATGTACCCACATTCAACCGCATAAAACCCTCCCCGGCCTTACCGAAACTTGTACCGTCATTCAGCCCCAATTTTGCTTGATGCAAAAAGAAATCGACCAGTTTGGCATGAGAGAGCCCCAGCCCTCTACAGTCAAGCCATATGAGAAAAGTCGATTCTGTAGGGACTGCCTTGATAGGCAGTTGATGCTCTTGTAGAAATCTGTTCACATAGGTAATGTTTGCAAGCAAATGTGCTTTGAGCTGCTCTAACCATGGCGCACCCTCTTTGTAGGCACTCATCAAAGCTTCTATACCGAAAGGATTCCCATTGGTAATGCCTGATCTGTCCTGTTCCACCCTGTATGCTTGACGCAAGCGTGTGTCAGGGATGATCGCATAGGAGGTATTCAAGCCTGCAACATTAAATGTTTTGGAAGGGGCATTGAGGACAACACTATGGTGCATGATCTTCTCAAAACTGCCAATACAGTGATGTCTCTTCTCATAGACAATATCCGCATGGATCTCATCCGAAATGATCAATACATCATTGGCTATGCAGATCTCAATGAGCTTCTCCAACTCCTCTTGGGACCATACACGTCCGGTTGGGTTATGCGGTGAACAAAGCAAAAAGAGTTTGGCTTCCTTGGCTTTGGATGCAAAGTCTTCAAAATCGATCTGATAGCTGCCGTTTTCATACACCAAAGTATTGTCAAGCACTCTTCTCTTTTGATGCTTTA
>JBNLDB010000093.1:0-6148 GCA_050304115.1 Sulfurovum sp.
TATAAGCAGCAGTTTCATTATAATAGATCCCGGCATGGTTCCGTATATCCACAGTCAGCCCATACTTACTGTAGACCTCCTTAGCCATAATCTGTCCTGTATAGGTACCATAGATCGCATCACGACCTTCCCATCCTGTCTTTTCCACAGAGTCACCTGCCCACAACATACCATACCAGCCTTTTTGGGGACTTTGATTCCATTGCTCCGGATTATCCAAAAAATCTTTAGCGGACTTCATGACATATTTTTTTAATGCCAGAACATATTCATGGGCATTCTCTTTTGTAAGTGGTTTTCCCTTCAAAACATCACGCCAAGGCATGGGAGTTGTTTTTTTGTAGACTTTAGGATAATTCGCATGTAAGGTATAAAGTGTACCGTTGTATTCAGAAGCAGTAGGGATGAGTCCGTCATTCACAGCAAAAGGATCAACCACTTTTGCTTCCCCCATCAGAACTGTAGTGATCAATAGTATATTCATACCTATAAGATTTAGTTTATGCATTGGTATTCCCCTCTCCCAATTTCATAATATATATTTTTCTTTAACTATAATAAAAACTCATTTATTATACTATTTAGTGATTACAGTAAGCTAACAATGAAATTGAAAGATATAAAATATCAATCATATACTCTATATAATAACATTTTAAAGCAGGTTCTTATAATATTCGACCACTCTATCATCCACATGAATCACACGTTTTAGATACTGTGTCAAATCTCCTCTATTAAAATCTATTTTAAGATTTTTAGGGTTGATCGCACGTGATATAGCCACATAGAATTGGCTTGGTGCGAAGATATTGTCCACGTTACATACAAGATTGTCTATGCTCATACCTTGTGACTTGTGTATGGTCACAGCATAGGCCAGTTTCAGAGGGAACTGTGAAAGTGTGGCAAGGGACATCGTCTCAACGGTACCGTCATCTTTTACCAGCATATCGACCAGATCAAAGTCATGTCTTTCAACACGGACATATTCATCTTCTTTCTCTACGATGAGATGGTCCTCTTCTATTTTTCTGAGTATCCCTCTCTCTCCGTTCACAAACTTGCCCCATTTATTCACGGTAAAGAGGATGGGAACGCCCTCTTTAAGCGTTAAGTGTTCGGAGATAGGTAGCATACTCTTCCAGCCTGCCAGTTTCTTTTCATGGACCGAACCGAACATCTCTATGTTTGCAAAGAGTATGGTCTCTTCAGTCTCAAGTTCATTGATCTTTGCTCTATTTGTCTGTTCTACTTCCTGGTTGCGTCCAAAGAGATAGGTCGGGTCTCTTTCCAACCCTTCATTGTTCCAGAGTTTTGTCATGTAATCGATCACTTCCTCGTCACATTGGCCTTTACGGACCTTGGAAAGAATGTGCGTGAACTCTGCATCCGTGGTACGTTTCATCTGTGTAAGTTCAATGACTGTCAGATCAAAACGTTCCCAGGCCATACTCTCAAAGGCGTAAAGCTTTTCTCCGAAAACATCATTTCTGTTTTGCTGTTTTTGCACCGGTGGCAACTGAAAGAAATCTCCCACAAACAGTACTTTTCCCAGATAGCCGTAGTGATTCAATCTGTAGGCTATCATTTCCATCAGGTCCGTACTCACCATCGATATCTCATCGATGATGATAAGGTCCGTGGCTTTAAGGACTTTTTTGAGGTCCGAAAGCCGGCTCTTGGCACGTTTGTCTCCTGCAGCCAACTCTTCAAAATTATTAGCGATACCGAAGACAAAAAAACTGTGTACCGTAAACCCTCCGATATTCACAGCACTCACCCCCGTTGAGCCCAAAGAGACAACCTGCTTTCCTCTTTTGCGATAATCAGAGATCACTTCATTGGTAATGTAGCTCTTCCCGACCCCGGCACCGCCTGTCAAGAAAACATTGGAATGTTTCAGCGCTTCTAATACATCGACTTTATCGCTCACATTCCAACCTTCTCTCTAATGCTGCATTATGGGTATTTTGCGTATATTCCATATGATGAAATGCAGGGTATTTCTGAACAGGAGAGAGCTCCTCTCTTGCAAGAAGAAAAGCACTAAAAAGCATCAATATGGGGATGACTCTGTTCATTTTATACTACCCTGAATTTTTTGAAGTATTATACTGTAACAAACTTTTACCGCTTTCAATCATCAGATCTCCCATCAAACATACAACGATCCAGAGATGTCACGGTAGGTGAGATAAAGCCGAAGATCAAATTCAAGTTGATGGTATGCCGGTTCAATATGGGTACAGAGTTTATAGAACGCTTTGTTATGTTCTTTCTCTTTGATATGTGCCAATTCATGTACGACGATCATCCGTAAAAAAGGCTCGGGGACTCTTTTAAAAAGATGGGAGATACGTATTTCGTTTTTGGCTTTAAGCTTCCCGCCCTGTACGCGTGATACAAAGGTATGCGTTCCGAGTGCAGCGTGGATATCGCCTATCTTTGTATCATAGAGTACTTTGGATATGGGTGAAGCATTGCGCATGTGGGTGTTTTTAAGTACCTGTACATAGCTGTAAAGGCTTTTATCGGTTGTATACTCATGTATGGTGGGATACTTTGAAAGAAGATACGCTCCGAGTTTATCCTGGTCTATGAGGGTTTGTACCTGTACTTTTAACTGGGTATCGTAGCCATTAAGGTATTTTAACATAGAGAATTATATCGCTTTTGAGTTAATTTTAGATACTATAACAGTATGATATTTGATGATTTAGAGACACTTCCTACAACCTTTGGAAATAAAAGAAAAACCCCTGCCGTAAAACGTACCTACCGTTCCAACATGATGCTTAATCCACTGAATCTCAAGCATTTAAACCGTATAGACGATCATCCTGCAGATATGATCACCCTCAATCTTGAAGATGCCATTGCACCCTCACGTAAAAAGGAAGCCCTGCATAATATCGCTCTCTTCCTCTCATATATGGAACATGCTAACTCCTTCATCATTGTACGTACCAACCCTTTAGATGAGGGCGGTGCAGAAGAGATAGCATTTTTAAATGATTTTGGTTTTGATGCGGTACGTGTGGCAAAGGTCAAAAACCAAACTGAGATAGCTCAGGCGCTCACACTCCTCAGTGCAGATAAAGAGTTGCATATTTCACTGGAGACAAAAGAAGCCTTTGAAAGCTTAAGTACACTGCGTATAGATGAACGTCTTACGACAGCCAACCTGGGTATTTTAGACCTGCTCACATCACTTGGATTACCCCAGTCATTGGTAAGATTGGATAATCCTACCATCAACTACATTCTCTCCAAGTTTTTGGTAGATGCAAAGACTGCAGGCGTACACCCCATCTCATTTATGTTCCAGGAGTACAATGACACGGAAACGTTCAAAGCGTGGTGTCAAAGGGAAAAGATGATGGGCTTTGAAACCAAAGCATGTATGGGTCCCAAACAGGTACAGATCGCCAATGAAGTATTTCATACGAATAGAGATGAGATAGAAAGGGCTTTGCATATTAAAGAGGCTTTTGAAACCCATGCCGCACAAGGTATCAACGGATTTATGGATGAAAAATACGGGTTTATCGATGAACCGATCTACCGTGACAGTCTGTTAGTTCTCAATCATAACTAAGGTGAAAAGTTGAGATCTGTTATACTCTTATTATTCACCATACTTTTACCTTATTTCCTGAGTGCGAATGATGACCGACCACCTATTCCGTATGATTTTCTAGCCCAAAAAGAGGTCAAAACCTTCATCGATAAGATGGTCAACAAACATCATTTCACACGCAGCTATATGACCTCTGTACTCAAAAGTGCAAAACTTGACCGTGACACGCTTGCACGATATACAGGAAAATACAAAGTAGGTACCACCAATGGTCCCTGGGAACGATATAAGGCACATGTACTGGATCCTGTCAGTCTGAATAAAGCAAAACAATTTAAAAAGAAATACTATAAAACACTGCTAAGGGCAAGTAAACAATACCAGGTTGATATGGATTATATTGTGGGGTTTATCGGAGTAGAAAGCAAATTTGGCGAATATAGTGGAGACTACAATGTACTGGATGCTTTGACCACCCTCGCCTTTAATAAAAACCGTATGAAGAAGTTTTTCAAGTCTGAGTTGGAACATCTCTTTTTAATGGCCAGGGAACAAGGCTATGATATCACTACACTGCAGGGTTCTTTTGCAGGAGCTATGGGCATGGTGCAACAAGTCCCTTCGGTATTCAGAAAGTATGGTATGGACTATAACCGTGATGGGAAAAAGGATCCATGGGATCTCGAAGATGCCATTGGTATCATTGCAAAGTTTATGCATAATAACGGCTGGGTAAAAGGTGCACTCGTCGCTGTGCCAACCAAATTTAAAGGCACACGCTATACAGAGCTTAAAACAAGTCACCGACGAACTTTGCCATTAAGCACTATAAAAAAGCATGGTATCACACCATTAAAGCGCTTTAATGAACCTAAAGCCTATCTACTTAGAAACCGTAACCTTACGCATGATGATATTTGGCTGGGAGCCAGAAACTTCCGTGTATTGACACGTTATAATAATTCAACAAGCTATGGTATGGCCATACATCTGATAGCAGAGGCGGTCAAGTAACAATATATTTTTCCTCAAACGCTGTTTTACAGAGTGCCTCCTCGAAATAAAACCCCTGAAAAATATCACATTCTATTTTGATCAGGAAGAGAAGCTGTTCAAAGGTTTCCACACCCTCAGCCACAATGTTCAGATCCAAATTCTTTGCTATTGAAATGATGGTACTGATCATTTTCTTATCATCCTTACTGTCATCCAAGCGTGCGACGAACGTTCTGTCTATTTTTACTTCATCGATAGGCAACATTTTTAAATAACTGAGTGAAGAGTACCCAGTACCAAAGTCATCAATGGAGAATGAAATGCCGATATTTTTTAATCTGTTCATCATACTGACCACTTTTTTCATATCTTCTGCAAAGACATGCTCTGTGATCTCAAAAATTATTTTTTGTTTATGCTCTTTTTTAGGAAAATAGATTTTGATCAAACGTTCCACTTCATTGACAAATGTCTCACACAAGAGCTGTCTCATACTGACATTCACTGAAATAGATGCTAATTTTTTACCTTTAGCATTCCATCGATTGATACTTTCAAATGTCTCTTTTAGTACATAGCTGCCGACTTCCAAGATCAATCCTGTATTTTCAACGATAGGGATAAACTCTTCAGGCCCTACTACGCCCAACTCATCATCATCCCATCTGATAAGAGATTCACAACCTATAACCTGTTCATCTTTATCAAACTGCGGCTGATAAAATACCTGTATTTTATTTTCTTTCAGTGCATAATGAAGTTTCTGTTCTATCAGTAGATGTCGTTCAACCCTCTGTGCAAGGTCTTGATTAAATACAATCACACCATCTCGTCCTTGAGCCTTAGCTTCATACATCGCTATATCAGCTTCTCTTATAAAATTTTTAGTATAGATGAATGAAGGGTCGATCTGGTGTACACCAATGCTTGCACTGATATGAAGATGATGACCATCAATGATGTAAGGTTTTCGAATGACATAGAGCAAACCCTCCGCAAAACTATAGGCAGGATCCATTTGAGACATGTCTTCATTTAACTCTTTGCTTATAAGGATAAACTCATCGCCCCCTAAACGTGCTACGATATGTGTATCTTTTGCATACCCTTTAAGACGTTCGGAAACCTCTATCAACAACTTATCCCCGATCTCATGTCCCAATGAGTCATTGATGGTTTTGAAATGATCCAGATCTATCAGAAACATACAGGCAGTTTTATGATTTACGGCCAGTCTTTCATTCAAAGATTCCATGTACTCCATAAAATAGCGTCTATTATAAAGCCCCGTCAAAATGTCATGTTGGGCCTGGGAATAATTCTTCTGTAGTAATCTGTTTGTATTAAAAGATGCATACAATAACACAAATAAAAATATAAGAGAAAAGATCGACAATACATACCCATACCATGCATCCACAAATGCAAAATAGACGATCAGTGGCAGCATCAGGGTAACTAAAATAGGAACAAACAGTTTTTTATCAGATGGATGGTCATAAAGTGGTCTTCCCTCTGGTTTTCAATTATATGTCTCTAGGACAACTTTGCTTAATTCAGTTTGCACCA
>JBNLDB010000094.1:0-6103 GCA_050304115.1 Sulfurovum sp.
GAACTTACCGGCGTTTACTGTCAATGCTTTACTTTTACAGAGGTTCAACATACATGCCTGCATCGCACCTGTCCCTGAAGAGGCGATCATCACACACTCATCCATGCCGAAAAGTTTTAAAAGTCTTTCACGCGCTTCTTTAAAAATAGCTTCAAACTCTGGTGTTCTGTGGTGTAGCGTAGGTGTCGCCATCGCTTGGCGTACAGACTCCGGTACTGGTGTAGGTCCTGGGGTAAAAAGTAGCATAATCATCCTCGTTGTCACCGTTCATAAGACGGCATAATTACGTGGATTATATCCAAAATGAGGTTAGAGAATGGTGAAGGAGAATAATTAGATAACGGCAGAAGAGAAGTAACTCCCTTCCACTCTATTTTTAGGAGAGTACGATCGTTTGCTGACCTATCTCTTTATATCTTGCATAATAGTGCTCAACAAATGCTCTGATCTCTTCTTTTACCGGTAAATAGACACCATTTTCTTTACGCGCATAGGTACTCAAATAAAGATTGGCATCGGCTTTTAAAAGGTAATGATCTGCTAGATTTCTATAGGCGTTTTGATAGTTTTCTTTCATCGTATCATACTTGCTGTAATTGATCTTTATCTCCCCGTCATAGGTGATAATACCTGAACTGAAGAGGAGATCAAGGTGGATCAGCCCTTCACAATAATAGGGCAAGACTTCCCCGACTTCACGCCAGGCCATCAGCCCTACAGCGCGAGAAACAACATCATCAACAATGTGTCTTTTCAGTGCTTCACGCTCATTGGAGAAGAATGCCATCAAACCCCCTGCAGTCGCCTTAAACTCTTCGATATTTTTAAACTGTCCGGAGCAGTTCATCTTTTTTTCGGTATCTTCATCTATCCAGAGGATATGGCCGTATTCGTGTCCCACCGTAGAGATATCGTAAATCTCTTGCCAAAGGTCAGGATCTGTATCGATAAGCGCTCTTTGTTTCTTCACAAAATCTTCACCCATGGTTTCGACTGAAAGTTTCATAATGGGTTTGGATTTTTTAGACTCCATGACAAAGTCGGCATAGGCAAAGATCTTTTTGCCAAGTTCTGTTGACACCTGTTCATCATTGGGTACGACCTGGGCAGAGAAAAGACCATTGAACTCTGCGCCGTAGTAAAGGACAGGTTGGCCTATATAAAGTTGGGTCTCATCCACCTGTAAAAGATTCTTACTCATCGTATGCAAGGCTTCTTTTCCTAAAGACTTTGCCATTTGATAGGCAAAAAGTTTGATGTTGTTACGTGTACTTGACCCCTCCTGCAATTTGGGATTGACAATACGCAGATCCCATTCCAGTGCCACAGCTTTTCTATAATGGTCTTCATAATACTCTAACGGATGCCCTACCTGCAATGGTGTCGTTATCGCCATCCAACGTCTATCGACATCTGCCCATTTACCTATGAGTTCATCGGTTTTCGTATGCGTAAAAGCCACTTTAAGCGCTGTAAAATAGGCAATCCATTCTGCTTTTTGATCAAAAACATCATCTTTATGTTGGTTCAAAAGAGCGATGAGCTGTTCAAGTGCTGTAGTCACTTGTGCCACCTCTTCAGGAAATGCTTCCGCATAGGCAATACTTTTATACCCGGTATCCTCTTTTTTAAGTACAGAGTAGGATCTGTCTCCTACCGATCCGCTCTCGTCTCTATCGAGTAGAGACTCATTCTGAAGCATCTCAAATACTTTTGCATCATCCCCGTGAAACATCTCACTCAGCTCAAGGTTCACAGAATAAAGGATATGATCTGTCCAGTGGCTCTGCCAGACGCTCATAGCAAGTCCGATATGATGTACACCCAACATCAATGCACGATAAAAAGGCGTAAGAAGCTGCTTCTCCTCTACCCATGCAATGAAATTTTCATGTCGGTTGATATGCATCCTGCTCGTAAACCCATAAGCCAATTCTTTTTTAACTCTTATCTCATCTTCAGAACACCCCTGCTTCTCCAATACCTGTTCCAAGGCATCTTCACGCAGATTCACGAAACGTGTCAGTGCTGCCATTTCAGAGTCTTTATCTCTGGGCAACCCAAGAAGTGTTAAAAATGCTTCTACACTCTTATCGGCTTGATCATGCCCTTTTGTTTCATCCAATAGTTCATAGTATTGGTTAAGGCCGGCCTGTCTTTTTTGCAGTTCGTCATAAATAACCTGCAGATCTTCCATAAACTGTTTTTTCATTCTTTACCCTTTAACATCTGTATGATCGGCTGTGCCAATTTCAGTGCCTGTGCTCTATGCGATATCTTTTTTTTCACATCATCATCCAGCTCACCTAAAGTCTTATCAAATCCGGCAGGGATGAAGATAGGATCATACCCAAATCCTTTCTCTCCTCTTGCCTCATCTATGACCTCTCCATGCATCCATCCATGCACCACATACTCTCCGTATTTAGAGACGATAGCGATAGCAGCCGTATAATAGGCCGGTGTGGACGTTAAGCCCTTCTCTTTCAATGCGTCTATAAGTTTATAAAGGTTCTCTTTGTCTGTGGCACCCTCTCCAGCATAACGCGCGGAGTAGATACCCGGTGCCCCGTCAAGTATAGGCAGGGAGATACCGCTGTCATCGGATATCACCAGATACGCTTCCCCCAGTTTTTCATAGATCGCACGTGCTTTTATCAGTGCATTGGCCGCAAATGTATCTCCGTCTTCCACGATATCGAATTCACCTAAAAGTTCAGAAAAAGCGACCACTTCATCTTCACACATCTGTTTGAACTCACGTAGTTTTCCTTTGTTCCCTGTCGCTAGAACGATACGCATTTCAGTCTCCTTTTCGCAGCGTGAAACCGTGTGAAAATCCCTTCCACCCAGGCTTCCTCTTTTACATGAGAGGGTAGATCTCCACCTATATCATCTACTCTTAAATATTTCGTTATATAATGAGAGAAATTTTATCTAAATAGAGGTATCACTATGATTAAACAGATCATGCCGCTCAGTCTCATTGTAGGATTGAGATTCTTTGGACTCTTTATCGTTCTTCCGGTTCTCTCCATCTATGCACTTGATATGGAAGGGGCAACACCTTTCCTTGCAGGACTTGTTGTAGGGGGTTATGCACTGACACAAGCAGCTTTTCAAGTACCTTTTGGGCTGGCCAGTGACAAAATAGGACGTAAGAAGACCCTGCTTTTTGGTCTGATCATCTTCATTATCGGTTCCGTGATCGCTGCAATGAGTGAAAATATCTATATGCTTCTTATCGGGCGTTTTCTACAGGGTGCAGGCGCCATCGGTTCTGTGGTCTCGGCGATGGTTGCAGACCTGGTAAAAGAGGAGCAGCGTGCCCATGCCATGGCCATCATGGGTGGAACAATCGCGCTGAGCTTTGCTGCAGCGATGATTATCGCACCTGTCGTGGGCGGACACTGGGGGATAGACAAACTCTTTTGGCTGACTGCTATTCTTTCAGTTATGGCGATAGGCATTCTCTTTACCGCCGTACCTCAACCACCAAAGATCATTCATAGCTATGAGGAAGAAGAATCCAAGATGATAGAGGTCTTTAAGGACAGATCCCTGACACGAATGTACATTACGTTTCTTTTCCATTCATCCATTATGACCATGGCGTTTTTTATCATTCCTGTGGTGATGACACACGGACTCACAGAAGGTGGATTCGGTTGGGAGAAATCTGAACTCTGGAAAGTCTATTTCCCTGCGATGATCTTTGGTTTCTTTGCCATGGCACCTGCAGCAATATTCGGAGAGAAGTACGGTAAAGGGAAACAGGTCTTTATGATCTCAGTTTCTGTGATCTTCCTAGGTTTCCTTGCGATGGGATTCGCCAGTGCTGCATGGGTCTTTGTCGTAGGTGTAGTGCTTTTCTTCATCGGATTCAATATGTTTGAACCCCTCTTACAGAGTTTTGTGGCCAAATTTGCCAAGGTCCACCAAAAAGGTGCAGCTCTTGGTGTAGCCAATACCTTTGCCTATGTGGGTATCTTCCTGGGCGGTCTGCTTGCAGGCTGGCTCATGCAGCACTATGACAGAGCAACACTTGCGGTTGTCGTAGCGATCATTTCTGTTGTATGGTTCATCTGGGTCGCGACCATGCCAAACCCGAACAACAGAGGAAATGTCTACCTTCCTCTGGACATTTTTGACCGTGAGAGGGTGGCTTCACTGACAAGTCATGAAGCGATCGTAGAGAGTTATGTGAATGAAACAGAAAACATCGCTGTCGTCAAATATGAAAAAGATTTGATAGACGAAGATGAGATCAGAGGGATGTTAAGCTGATGGTTACCCCTCTCATTAGAGAACTCCAGGAGGCACTGCGGAATACACCTTCGGAGATACAGATCAAAGATGCTTTGCATCTGTGCTTTAATGAGAGCAACTACGGATGCCAAAAAGAGTACCCTGTCGCTGTAGTCCATGAAAAAACCAGGATCACAGACGCTGCATCTCTTGATTTTTTCACACAGAACAACCTGATAGATAGGGAAGGGTTTACTCCTGGTACCTATGACGATGGGCAGATCGAACAGATCGTTGCACAGGCACCTGCTTACATCCAAAGGGTCAATTATATCGTTGCCCAAAACAAAGCCATTCCCAAACCGACATTTTTCAATAAATTCAAACATGACTACTGGAAAAAGATCCAAAGTGTCGATGGTCTGGAAGCCCTTATCGATGTGACTGTGTTGACCAACGATACCACAGCCTGTGAAGCGGAAGCCTCTTTGCGTGCCATCATCCGAAAAAGAAAAGAGGTACATCAGTTAAAAAAACTGACCTTTATCTGGATAGTGGAAACCCAAGGGGGAAATCCTTCCATAGAAACCGTACTGAAACACTATTTTCAAAAAGACCACACTGTTGTGAAGAATGCAGATAAAACCTACTACATAGGATGGAGTACACCATTGCAAAGTATCAATATGCGTTACTTTGTCTGCCCACCTAACTAAACACCTGTTTTTTGAATACTTTGATACTGATAGTGACAAAAAGTCATTCTTATCACTTATTACGTTAGATAAAAACCAAACCTTATACAATAAAACATACACTTCGTTGCATGAATGCAATGAATACAATTATCCTACTATCCTTTTTAAGCACTTTTATCTGGTCTGAAACAATCACACTTAATCCTATAGATATTCAAGAAACGAATCTCACTTCAGACACTGTTATACTCAGTAAAGAGGAAGCCAGGGAAACCAATACTATTACACTGCAAGAGAGGCTTGAACACGATATCTCTTTTAGTACTCTTTCAGCAGGTGGTATTGTTGAGAAAACAATCTCTTTTAGAGGATTGGATTTTAAAGCAACTGAATATGTTGAAGATGGTATACCTTTATATCGCAGCGTCAATGGTTTTACCGATCCAAAATTTACGATGACGAATGCAACGATTCAGATAAATGATGGCTCAGGTACCTCTACCTTAGGTGTTTCTCCAATGGGTGGAGAAGTACAAATCAATGCAACTTTTCCAAAAAAAGCATTTGAAAGTACTCTTAAAACCACCATTTCAAACAATGATGAATATTATCATACATATGTTGGGAGTCTTAAAGAAAATGTCTATGTTCAAGCCGATGCCAGCTACTATCACAGATCCGATTTTTCACTTTCCAATGATTTTGATCCTACGCCTCTTCAAGAAACAAAAAGCCGTCGCAATAGTGATAATGATCAGAAAAACATCTCTGTAAAAAGCGGTATTTACCTAGATGATAAAATCCACCTTGCCGCAAAGGTTAGCCTAACCAGAGCAGAATATGGCATACCCCCCAATGTCTATATGGATATAAATGCTCCTGTCTGGGATGCATATACCCGTATAGACCGTAAAGACCTGAACAGTTTCTACCTCTATGGTGATTATGATACAGAGGATCTGCAGTTAAGTATCCGTGCCTATTATGATGATTATGAGGATATCTTTAAAGTCTATAGCAACCCCGAGTATCGATTAACCTTACTACCGGTCGTTACCTATGACGATGCGCGTTTGGGAACTGTGGTAAAAGCTATAAAAACCCAAAATGATCATACCACTACCTTCATTTTTCAAACTGAAGAAAATGACCACATT
>JBNLDB010000095.1:0-6063 GCA_050304115.1 Sulfurovum sp.
AGGTATGTTATTATACTCTTTCTTCTTTTGTATAGGCAAATCCCCCCTACAAAATGCCCGCAGGAAATAACCCTTGGGATGCATCTCAGCAAAGAAAAATACGTTTTTAGAGCGTTCCGTTTTCGTACATGGCACGCATTTTTTCTTTCTCTTTTTCTCTTTTGAGTTTCTCTGCTTCTTTTTCCCTGAATCCGCCTACTGAGAAACCAAGCCACATCAAGATAGGCGATGCGACAAAGATAGATGAGTAGGTACCCACTATCACACCTACAAGGAGGGTGAAGCTAAACCCGTTTATGATCTCTCCGCCAAACAGGTAAAGTGTAAGCACCACAAAGAAGGTTGTCAGTGATGTCAACGTCGTACGGGAAAGTGTACGTGTAACAGATTCATCAATGATAGCTCCCAGGTCTGGATCTTTGATCGTTCTGATCCCTTCACGAATACGGTCAAAGACAATGATCGTATCGTTCAGAGAATACCCGAGTATGGTCAAAAGGGCAGCCAGTATGTCAAGGTTTACCTCAACATTGAACAAGACGATCATACCCATCGCGATGGTAACATCATGCAGGAGCGCCATCACAGAAGCCACAGCAAAACGCCACTCAAATCTAAAAGAGACATAAATAAGGATACCGATAATAGCCAGTACCATCGCCATCAGCCCCTTTTCACGTAGCTCAGACCCTACTTTGGCACCCACCATATCGACACGTCTAACTTCAAAGTCACCTGTACCTTGAAGCAGTGCTCTGATCTGGTCACCGACATCTACGCCCAGGGCCTTAGAACTCGTCTTGGTCCGGATAACCACTTCATCCTCGCTCCCGAAGAAAGTCACTGTTGCCCCTTCATAGGATGCATCAGCCTCTATCGCCTCACGCACTTTTTCTATCGGTGCTTCTCCTTTGTATTGTACCTGTATGAGTGTACCGCCTGCAAAGTCTATACCGTAGTTAAATCCTTTACCGATGGTCAACCCTAACGAAAGTATCAACAGTGTGATCGAAAGGAATCCGAAACGTTTACTCTTATCCATCAACGAGAGAGGTTTTTTATATTTAAAAATTTCCATTATTTTGCTCCCCCTGTTCTGATACCGAACCATAATCCCAGTTTGTTCTTATCGATCTTCGGTAAAAGCCACTGGTAGATACCATGTGTCCCTACAATCGCAGTCAACATGGATGCCATGATACCGATACTCATCGTAAGTGCAAACCCTTTGATCGCACCTGTACCGTAAGCATACAGCACTGTAGCTGCGATCAGTGTGGTCACATTGGCATCCCAGATCGCAGTAAAGGCATTACTATACCCATTTTCTATCGATTTTGCCACAGATTTTCCTTCATGGAGCAGCTCTCTGATACGCTCAGAGATGATGACGTTCGCGTCCACTGCCATACCGACAGTAAGCACGATACCTGCCATACCCGGCAGTGTAAGTGTAGCACCAAAGAGTGACATGATCGCAAGTATCAAAAAGAGGTTCCCTATCAGAGCGACATTTGCAATGATTCCGGCCATACCATAGTAAACAACCATAAAGAGTACCACCAGGATAAACCCTAAGGCCAGAGCAATAGAACTGGCTTTAATACTGTCTGCACCCAGACTTGGGCCTACCGAGCGTTTTTCCATCACATAGACAGGTGCAAGCAGTGCACCTGAACGAAGTGCGATCGCAAGGTCATGTGCCTCAGAGAGTTCGAATCTTCCTGAGATCTGTACACGTCCTCCACCGATGCGCTCATTGATGACCGGTGCTGAGTAGACCTTGTTGTCCAGAACCACCGCCATACGCTTTCCTACGCTGATACCCGTAAAGTCACCAAAGATCTTGGCACCCTGTCCGTTCAGTGTAAAGTTGATCACAGGCTGATTGTTCTGATCGAAACCTACCTTTGCATCTGTAAGCATCGAACCATCCAAGATAGGAATCGCACGAAGCAGATATTTTTCACCTGTATTGACATCGGGGAGTATCACATCACCGTAACTTTTCGCTTCAGCCATGCCCATCGTGTTGACTCTTATGTTCCTATCCTCATCTACAGCCATAAGCTGCAAATGTGCTGCACGGGCGATAAGTTCACGGATACGCTGTTCATCTTCCTGTGTTTTGATACCCGGTACTTCTACAAGGATCTTATCTTCACCCTGTTTTGCAACCGTAGGTTCTGCCAGTCCGAACTCATTGAGCCTGTTTCTGATCGTATCTACTGCCTGTTGAATGGCATTTTGTTTCGTACGTGCTACTTCAGCTTCCGTCATCGTTACTGAAAATTTCAAACCGTTATTGATCACTATTGTACCTTCAAGCTCTTCTTTGAGCAGTGCTTTGGCTTTGGACACATCATCGGTATCGAGAATTTCAAATGTGATCTTTTCACCATCGATCATACGCAGTTCATCAAAAATGATCTCTTCATCATCAAAGATATACTTGACCGACGCCGCCATCGACTTAATACGTGATTCAATGGCTATCTCACTTTTGATACCAAGCAGCATATGCAAACCGCCTTGAAGGTCAAGCCCCAAAGTGATCTTCTTCCCACTTTCACTCTGTGTCAAAGAGGGAATAGAAAAAACAACACCGAAGATCAGTGCAAAAACAAAAAGGATTACCCTAAAATTAAGCGTTTTCACCAGCCTCAAACTTTTTAGCTACATAGGCTCTATCAAGTTTGACAATCGTATCCTCATTTAATTTGATTTTGATAAAATCTTCTTCAGTTTTAACGATCACAGCTATAAGACCACCAGTCGTAATAATGTTGTCACCTTTAGTAAGACCGTCAAGCATTGCTTTATGCGCTTTTTGATGTTTTTGCTGTGGTCTGATAATTAAAAAATAAAAAATCGCGAATAAAATGATGAGGGGTAAAAATGAACCGATCATACTGCCTTGTTCTGCTCCCATAGGAATCCTTTTGTATAAAATTAGCCAATATTCTAGCACCTTTGAACTAACAAAAGGCTTTTTCATAGCACTTTTAAGTGCGGCCTTTATCTACCTGAATCACTGGGGGTTTTCCTATCCTACACTGAACACTATATTAGGTATCACAACACTCTATCTACTCCTGAAAGAAGAGAAAAAAGTATGGTTCTTTTCGGGTGCTTTTATCGGACTCTTCTGGTTCTGGTGGATCGCCTTAAGCCTTCAGCATTATGGCATGGTTTGGGCTGTACCCATAGAGATCGCCATCATCATGCTAAGCTATGGGATACTCTTTTGGCTGATGGCCTGGATCAGTGAAAAGATCGCTTCACTGCTGCAGATCTCAGGTACGCTGCTTCCTTTACTTCTCAAGGCTTCAGCGCTTTTCATCATAAGTTATATCCATCCTTTCTCTTTTGACTGGTTCAAACCCGAACTGATGTTCGTAGAGAGTTATCTGGGCATTGAAAAATGGCAGTTTGCGATCATTTTGTCTGCCCTTGTGTTAAGTATCTGGAAACAACAGCTCCTCTATCTGTTATTGATTCTGTTTGCCTATCAGTCAAACCCTCCGATATCTCTCATATCTGAAGATCATATAAGACTTGTAACGACCCATACTTCTGTGGAGGAGAAATGGGATGAAACACTACATGCTGCACAGTTTAAGGATCTCTTCAAACAGATAGACCAGGCTATCAAAGAGAAAAAAAGTCTTGTCATACTCCCTGAATCTGTCTTTCCCATCTTTCTCAACCGTTCAAAAATGCTGGATAGATTACAAAAAAAGGCCAAACAGATCTCCATCGTTACCGGAGGGCTCTACTGGGATGGGAAAACACCACGAAACTCAACCTATATCTTTACGGACAACAAAGTCTCCGTAGCCAATAAAGTAGTCCTTGTTCCTTTTGGAGAGAGCAATCCCCTGCCGGATTTTTTAAGTGACTGGGTCAATAAAGTATTTTATGATGGTGCAGTCGATTATGTAGCCAGCCCCAATGTTGTAGACTATCACATAGATGGAAAAACCTATAGGAATGCCATCTGTTTTGAGGCGACCAGTGAAAGACTTTACGAGGGTGAACCAAAACATATGATCGTACTCAGCAACAACGGATGGTTCACTCCCTCCATTGAACCTACACTACAAAAACTCCTGTTGCAGTACTACAGCAAAAAGTATGGAACGACCATCTATCACTCAGTGAATATGTCGCAGTCTTATATGGTAAAAAATGGAAGAGTGGATCACTAGAAGATCTTATCATATTGTATTTGGGAAGGTATATATCATCAATCTGAATCTCATGTGACATTTTTTACGGTCTGTTACTTAGCGTACTATTTTGATAAACAGATAAACAGTATGCTTTATATTTTCAATAGTAATTATTAATTTAAACTTATATTGCTACAATGGTATATATTGTTTGGGGAGACAGTCAATGAATATAAATGAAGAGACGGTAGAAGATACCTTTAACATCAACAAAGTCCTGGAAACTCTGTTTTCTTCTGTCAAAAGTATTGCAAATGAAAAACGTATCGAACTGATCTATGAAATGGATGCGACCATACCAAGAACGTTACGGGGTGATCTTGATACCCTTTTGATAGTACTTAGCAAAATACTCACTTTTGTTTTTCAAAAGAGTGATAGGAAAGAGATCGTATTATCTCTTTCCTCTGTGGAAGATTTTTTGTATGAAGAGTTTATCTCTTTCAAGATCCAAGAGACCCATATTGACAAAGAAAAACTTTTAACATTTTTAAAGATCCATGCAAGTCAAGAAATTGAAATGCTCGGTGGTAACATTGTTGATGACCAGGAAAATAGTTCAGATATACATCTAAGCATACCTTTTAAAAATGTTGAATTGGGTTTTAGACGTCATTATAGACTGCCAAATAAAAAGATGGTAGGGAAAAAGATCTTACTGCTCTGTTCGAATGAGAAAACGGCACAAAGCCTGAAAAAGATGTTTCAATATTTTCTTTATGATGTGCATGTAGGAATGGATGAATTAAAACAACATGGCAATGATCTCTCTGTCTATGATATCTTGATCATCAGTGAGAAAATGATCACTGAAAAAACCAAAGAGACTATTGCCAAAATCCAAGAACGCACACCACTGAAATATGTAGTACTAAGAGATCCTTATGATTTAGAGGATGATATCAAAACAGACCCTGAACATTTCATCAAACCAATTACACAAGAGAAGATCTTTGACCTGATCCTCTCCCTGTATGATGAAAACTCCGGTACGGACAAGAGTGATACCCCTCAGATGGAAAATGCATGATCTGTTGAGATGAACCTTATAAAATGTGCTATATAGGAGCTTTTATAAGGTAAAGTATATGTCGGGAGTTTATCTGTAGTCGCATACAATTACACATAAAACTTCGAAGACCGCAACAGCTTCAAGGCATGTGCAATTCTTTCTTTCAAAACCTTTTCATGCTCGCATAGAAGGGGATCTGTGTCTAGTGTTTTGGTTTCAGACTTTGATTTGATGGTATTCAGTATTACGGCACGCTCTTTACAGTTTCTGTATTCACGCAGAGGCTTGAAGAGAATGTTCAGCTCATCGACGAGAAGTCTTGACTCTTTTTCTCCGATGATATGGAAAAAATCTTCTATCAAAGTTTGAAGTGCGTCCATAAAGACATAGAGCGACTCAAGCACGTCATCATCATACCCTTCTTTTGTTTGTTCCAAAAGCATTTCAAATCTCTCTAAACGCTCTTTGAGCAGCTGTTTCACCGCTTGCTCTAAAGAGATATACTTTTGGTTCTCCTTAATTCCAATCTCCCTTGTAAGGATCGTCAACATTTGTCTAAAAGGCTTAGAGCTGAGCATCTGTGTCACTGCTTCTTCTTCCTGGGTAATGAGACTTTTTAACTCACTGTAAAGCGTTAACTTCACATTTTCACGTGTGGCAGAGAGTTCATTCAGAAAGTACAGATAGCGCAGTAGTGTTGTCTCTTCATAGTAACGTTGAAACAACTCCATAGAAAAATGCTGTACATTGGGAGAGAACAGGTCTGGAAAGATCTCCAGCAGTGTAGCTGTACGCCGTAAAAGCACACGTAAACGG
>JBNLDB010000096.1:0-6040 GCA_050304115.1 Sulfurovum sp.
AGGGCTTGTCATGCCTACGCACATCAAAGAGTTCTACAAAGACCTTGCTGATGAAGATTTTGAGATCTCTTTCTGTCTTTTCCATCAACGTTTCTCTACCAATACCCTTCCTCAATGGAAACTTGCACAGCCGTTCAGAATGATCGCCCATAATGGTGAGATCAACTCTGTGACTGCGAACAGATTCAACGTAAAAGCGAAAATGGCAGCAGCGAAATCGGTGATCTATACAGATGAAGAGATGGACAGACTTAGAAATGTGATTCAAGATGACATGTCAGATTCAGCGAGTCTGGATAACTTTATGGAGTTCCTCCGTGTGAATGGTGTGGATTTTTTTAAAGCTGCACGTTCACTGATACCTGCACCTTGGCATAACAATCCACAGATGGATACGGAACTCAGAGCATTTTACGAGTATGCGAGTGCAACATTTGAACCATGGGATGGGCCGGCAGCTGTGAGTATGACAGATGGCCGTTACATCGGTTGTGTACTTGACAGAAATGGATTGAGACCTTCAAAGTATATTAGAACAAAAGACAACAGACTGCTTATCTCTTCTGAGTATGGTGTGCTTAATCTTCCTGATGAAGAGATCGTTGAGCGTGGAAGACTTCAATCCGGTGAGATGATGGGAATTGACCTTAAGCATGGTAAGGTATTGACAAACAGTGATATCAATGATTATCTCAAAGCAGGCAATGCGTATGACAAATGGTTGACTGCAAACCTCTCTTATCTGCAAGAACATGTTCCAGAGACGGCGGTAAGTGATTCTGAAGTGAACTATGGCGATATGACGGCTAAACAGCGTTATTTTAATTTTACGTCTGAAGTGATCAGAGAAGTGATCAGACCTATGATCAATGAAGGTAAAGAGACAACGGGTGCCATGGGTGATGATACACCGCTTGCAGCTTTCTCAACAGAACAACGTAACTTCACTGACTTCTTTAAACAGAAGTTCGCGCAGGTCACCAATCCGCCGATCGACCCGATCCGTGAAAAGACAGTGATGAGTCTTAACACAGGTTTTGGAGAGAGTCACAATGTACTCAGTGACAGTCCAGAACATGCAAAACGTCTTAAAACGGTACTGCCACTCATGTCTGCTGAGAAGTTCTGTCTGCTTCAAGAGTTCGGTACCAAAGGGAATGAGAAGTATGATCCGAGCTATAAAGCTGAGAAGTATGATACAACCTATAAGGGTGATCTCAAAGAGAGTCTTTATGCACTGACAGAGCGTATCATCGAAGATGTAAGAAGAAATGACGTTAGAACCATTATACTAGATGACAGGAACCTCAATGCAGAGAACAAAGTGATCCCTATGCTTATGGTTGTCGGACGTCTGAACCAAGAACTTCTAAAAGCGAAGATCAGACACTTGACCAGTATTGTGGCAGTGACGGGTGAAGTATTTGACCCACACTCTGCAGCATGTCTTCTTAGCTTTGGTGCGGCAGCGATCTTCCCTTACCTGCTTTACCATACAGTGGAAGAGTTGGAAGAGGGTAATGAAGCGATCAAACCACTTTTAAAGCAGTTTAGAAGATCAATGGGTGCGGGATTGATGAAGATCATGTCCAAGATGGGTATCTCCACGCTTGCATCATATAGAAACTCAAGACTCTTTGATATCATCGGTCTAAGTACAGAGATCGTTGAAGATTGTTTTTCAGGTGCAAAAGGCTTACTCCCGGGTCTGGGGTATGAAGATATCGATGCACGTCTGAACTCGAACCATGAACGTGCCTTTACCGATGCATTTGACGGTAAGAAGAATGTACTCTACAAAGGTGGTTTCTACAAATATAAAAAAGGTGAAGAGTACCACGACTTCTCTCGTCCGACGATCTCTGCAATGCAAAAAGCTGCAGAAAGCGGAAAAGCTGAAGATTATGAAGAGGTGAAAAAGCTTATCAATGGGCGTGACAAAAAGTTCATTCGTGATTTCTATGAACTCAAGAGTGACAGAGAACCGATCAGCATTGATGAAGTAGAACCGCTCAGCGAGATCTTTAAACGTTTCTCAACAGCAGCGATGTCTATGGGGTCTATCTCCCAAGAGGCGCATGAGACACTGGCTGTAGCCATGAACAAGATCGGTGCGAAATCAAACTCAGGTGAGGGGGGAGAATCTCCGGCACGTTACGGTACAGAGAAGAACTCAAGTATCAAGCAGGTGGCATCAGGACGTTTCGGTGTGACACCAGAGTATTTAAGATCTGCGACAGAACTTCAGATCAAAGTGGCACAAGGTGCAAAACCGGGTGAGGGCGGACAGCTTCCGGGAAGTAAAGTATCTCCGTTGATCGCGGAACTTAGATTTACGAAGCCGGGAGTCACACTGATTTCACCACCGCCGCATCATGATATTTACTCTATTGAGGATTTGGCACAGCTGATCTTTGACTTGAAACAGGTGAACCCGAATGCAAGAGTAGCGGTGAAACTTGTATCGACTGCAGGTGTCGGTACGATCGCAGCAGGTGTTGCTAAATCTTATGCAGACAAGATCATTATCTCAGGAGCTGATGGTGGTACGGGTGCTGCACCGATCGGTTCTATAAGATTTGCAGGTAACTCTTGGGAACTGGGTCTTATCGAAGCACATAATGCGCTTAAAGCAAACCACTTAAGAAGTCAAGTGACCGTTGAGACCGATGGTGGGCTTAAAACAGGTCTGGATGTCGTTAAAGCGGCTATTATGGGTGCAGAAGAGTATGCGTTTGGTACCGGTGCACTTGTACTGGTCGGTTGTATCATGCTGCGTGTATGCCATTTGAATACCTGTGGTGTAGGTGTTGCGACACAAGATGAACATTTAAGAAAAAGATTCACAGGAAATGTCGACAAAGTCGTCAATTACTTTACATTGGTGGCAACGGAAGTAAGAGAGATCCTTGCTGAACTTGGATATAGATCACTTGATGAGATCATCGGTAAGAATGAATTGTTTAAAGTGATAGATGATGAGTTTGCCAAGAAGTTTAACTTTGATGAACTGCTTTACAAGATTGAGGGTGACAACACATGTAAGGTACCGTTCAACGAGCCGTTTGATAAAAATGAGTATGAGAAAGAGATACTTGAAGAGTTGATGGAAACGATCAAGGATCCAAGACAAAAGATCGTACTGAACAAAGAGATCTCAAACCTCAATAGAAGTTTTGCGACACGTATTTCAGGAGAGATCGCTGCACTTCACGGAAATGCAGGTCTGCCGGACGGTACGATCACACTGAATGTGAAAGGTACGACAGGGCAATCTCTTGGTGCATTCCTTGCACAAGGGATAAACATCAATGTGCATGGTGCAGGAAACGACTATATCGGTAAAGGTATGAGCGGCGGTCAGATCGTGATCTCTTCTGATAATGCAGGTCATGAGTTTGCGCTTGGTGGAAATACCTGTCTCTATGGCGCAACAGGTGGAAAACTCTACGTTCACGGTAAAGTAGGTGAGCGTTTCTGCGTACGTAACTCCGGGGCAACAACGGTGGTAGAAGGTACGGGAGACCATCCATGTGAATATATGACCGGTGGGGTTGCTGTGATCCTTGGTGAGACCGGTGTGAACTTTGGTGCAGGTATGACAGGCGGTAAGGCATTTGTCTATGACATGGAAGGTCATTTTTACGAAAAGGTAAATCCTGAGCTTGTTGAACCGCTACGTATCGATACGGATGAGTGGGACACAGAGATGTTTGAACTTAAAGCACTTCTGAAAGACTATGTGGCAAAGACAGGTAGTAAAAGAGCAGCCTTTATCTTAAATAACTTCAGAAGTGAAATACGTAAGTTCTGGATGGTAGCACCACGTGGTATCAAACCTACGATCGTAACGGGTGCAAAAGGCGAATAAAAGCTTTATGACCCCTTTCATTCAAGCCTGTATCAAAGCGAACGAAGAGATCAGTGCTGCAATAAAAGAGGGCTTTGATACCTCCTGGTTTGAAAAGACAGAAGTGGGTGCAGGTGGTGATATCAGTTCCAAACTTGATCTTTTTGCCGAAGAGATATTTGTCAAGCACTTAAGTGGTTTTGGACAAATAGAGTCTGAAGAGAGTGGTATCATAGGTGAAGGTGAAGAGAAGATCATCATCGATCCTATAGACGGCTCCGCCAATGCCCTTTCCCTTTTCCCTTTTTACGGTACCTCTGTTGCGAAAGTGAACGCTGAAGGTATTTTGGATGCAGCAGTGGTCTGTAATCTTGCCAATAAAGATATTTTTTTCAAGTCCTCTACGAGTAACGTGCAACAAGGAAAACTTTTTTCAGATACATTTCATGACCCGCATAGCAGTGAAAAGGCTGAGATAGGACTTTTCGAAAAGGCTTATGCAAATCCTGACTTGGTTGCAGCATTGGATAGAGAAAAGTTGAAGTTCAGATCCCCCGGTGCCATAGCACTCTCATTGGCGTATGCCCATACTGTGAGTTATGTGCTTTTTATGGGGGAGTTTCGAATTTACGATTTTGCTGCAGGTTTAGCACTTTGTGAGGGCTTAGAAGTAATTGTTGAGGCGGATTATGTTATAGTATCGAAAGAAAAAAGCATAGCAATGCAAATAGAAACATTAATATGTAATTTATAGGTATGCAGGAGTAAGAAGTGTTTGGAAATATTTTTAAAAAAGCCTCAACAGCATCAACACAGGAGACACTGAATCAGTGGATAAAATGTCCAAAATGTACCTCTTTGATGTATTATAAAGAGGTAGAGGCCAAGCAAAATGTCTGTCCTAAATGTAACCATCATTTTCGAATCTCTGCTGAAAAGCGTATAGCTTCTATTGTGGATGAAGGATCTTTTGTAGAGTGTGATGCTACTTTGGCACCTGTAGATCCTTTAAAGTTTTCAGATAAAAAGACGTATAAAAAGCGTATAGAAGAAGCCAAAGCCCAAACAGGCAAAACTTCTTCTGTCATGAGCGGTTCTTGTACGATTGGTGGTCAGCCTGTTGAAATCGCAGTATTTGACTTCTCATTCATGGGTGGCAGTTTGGGTTCAGTCGAAGGTGAAAAGATTGTTCGCGGTATCAACAGAGCGATAGAAAAAGAGTGTGGATTTATCATTGTTTCTGCTTCTGGTGGTGCACGTATGCAAGAGAGTACCTACTCGCTGCTTCAAATGAGTAAAACATCTGCCGCACTCAACAGACTGCACCAAAAAGGGTTGCCTTTTATCTCTATTTTGACAGACCCTACGATGGGTGGTGTATCTGCATCATTTGCGATGCTTGGTGATATCATTATGGCAGAACCGGGTGCACTTATTGGGTTTGCAGGTCAAAGGGTGATCAAACAGACTGTTGGGGTCGATCTTCCTGAAGGTTTCCAGCGTTCAGAATTCCTGCTGGAGCATGGGCTTATCGATATGATCGTAAACCGTATTGACATGCATCAAACGCTTTCTGACCTCTTCAAACTTTTTAGCAAGAAGGCAAGTTAAAGCAGCGTATGATCTATGCACTTGTAGACAAGGAGACACTGAAGCAAAAGGGTGTCTCTTTAGAAATATTGCTTCAGCACATTGCTACTTTCTCCAATATACCTATTCTCCAATACCGCAATAAACGGGCTTCACTAGAAGAGAAAAAAGAAGATATGGAGACCATCCGGGCACATTATGATGGAAAACTCATCATCAATGATACGATTGAACTGATCGCCTATGCGGACGGCTTGCATCTCGGCCAAGAAGACCTTCGAGAGTATAGTGAAGACCTGAAAGAGGCGGTTGAATTGGTACGTCAAAAGATAGGAGAGAAGATCCTTGGTCTCTCAACTCATGACAAAGAGGAGATACTCGAGGCAAATACTTTGGACCTTGACTATATAGGGTTAGGGGCCTACAGAGCCACCGACACGAAACGTGAAGCCCATGTCGGAGGAGAAAGTAGGTGGAGGCCACTCCACCTAGTCGACCGGCCACTTGGCTTGGCCGGCTGGCCATCACCTGGCAACAAACCGACCTCTCCAAGTTGGTGGAGGTCCCATTCACCCCTATAAATACCCCCTCATGGTGAAA
>JBNLDB010000097.1:0-6038 GCA_050304115.1 Sulfurovum sp.
GGCTTCTTTATGCTCTGAACCTTCTGTGATCATTTTATGAGCCAAAACAAGTACTGCATCACCGATATACTCACGGTCAAAGTTTTCAGTTTCAGATGCATAGTGGAGTGCATATAGTGTTTTATCATATTTTAGATCTGATTCTGAAGCATAGGGTGCCAAAAGTTCATAACTCTGCATAAAATCACTGTCATTGATCTTGAGTCCATCATTGGAACGGTAACTGTTCACGGGATCAATCTGTAAAGAGGTTCCAAGTCTTTCCACCAGTGATGAAACAGGTTGCTTCGCCTCTACAACAAGACCGTTGATCTTCATGAAAAGTTTTTGTTTAGGGAAACTGAAGTTCTCATTTTCTTCTTGTATCTTCAGAAGCAGATCTTTCGCTGTCGCAGTATCATCCACTTTGATGCTGAAGTTTTTGTAGTAAGGCAGATAGTCTGTTTTCGCATTAAAAAAGAATGCTCTTATTTCAAGTGTATATGACATAGTTGTTTCCTTAATAAAGATTGTTTAGTATAACTTATAGAACTATGAATGAGACTGTTTGACCCCTACTAAAGCGAAAACACTTTAACTATGTTACAATTCTACCAATTATTATAGAACAAGATCTCAAAGGACAGAACATATGCCTAAACAAGATAAAGAACACTACCTCATTCATAGTCTCAGTTCACAATATATCGGTGATGATGCTGCAGTGATAGGTGATACACTCTACAGTATGGATGCTTTCTTTGAAGATACACATTTCAAACGTGAATGGATGAGCATTGCGCAGATAGGTCGTAAAGCGATGCTTATTAATCTCTCAGATGCCATAGCGATGAATGCACGCCCACAGTTTGCCCTGGTCACAGTCTCTATCCCTAAAACGATGTCAGAATCAGAGATAGATGAACTGATACAGAGTATGGAACATACAGCCAAAGAGTACCACTGTGAGATCATTGGTGGCGATACCATTGGCGGGGATAAACTGCATCTCTCCATTACGATCATTTCCAAAAGCGATACACCGCTTTTGCGTACCGGTCTACAAATAGGTGACCTGTTGGCATATACGGGAAGACTGGGGGAGAGTAAACAAAACCTGGATGCACTCTTCAGAGGCGAAAAGATAGCGAACGATTCACGCTTTTTTGAACCTACGTTAAGGGCAGAGTTCATCGCCGCAGCAAGACCTTTTTTACGTACGGGTATGGATATTTCAGATGGACTCTACTGTGACACGAACAAGCTCTTGGATATTAATAAATATGGATTTCAAGCGTTTGAAGAGATCCCCGCTGAAATAGGGCATAGCGGAGAAGAGTATGAAATGCTCGTAAGCTTTGCTCCTGAACATTATAGCGATGTCATGAAGATAGCAGAAGAGACTGATACCCCGTTAACTGTCTTTGCAAAAGTGGCTAAGAACAGTGACCGATACCCATGTAAAAGCCAGCATTTTCAATCCTAATAAAAAAGGGGTGGGCCTAATTGGTTTGCCATACAGATTTCATCTTTCGTCTGAATGCATCTTGTACTTCATTTAGAAGTATTTTTGCTTCCTCACCGAATACAAAAACGCCTTTATACTCTTTTTCTACAGATTTTATATAAACATGAAGTGCCTCTTTCTCCGACTCAGTTTTTGGAGGAGTAAAAAGGTATTTCATGCCACTCTCTGTGTCATAACTCTTTCTTGCAGTTTCTATATATACTTTACTTGATCTCAATACTACCGTATGGTTCGGGAGCATTTCATACTGCTGTATCCTTGCTCCATAAGGGCTGTCATAGACCTTTCCTTTCCTGTCCCAGAAACTATAAAGCGTGATTGTTGTACCGTTGATCTCATAGGCTCCCTCTTGCATACTTTTGTCTGCACAGCTGCCGGTTTTATCTTTTAAGATGAGGCTCAATACAAAGGTAAGATCATTGTTGCGTTCTTCTTTGTAAAACTTCATCACTTCACCTTTAGAGTCATAGATCTCATAGCTCTCGGTTACAATAGAGAAGTCCTGGTTTCCCAGCGTGACATGTTCAAGCTGAGCAGCAGCAAAAAGTATGTTTAGCGTAAAAAGTATCAGGGTAAAGATCTTCATGAGGTAGGCCTTGAAATATTTCTATTGGCTAGATCACGCGGATAGTGGCGTTCTACCGCTATAGATTCTGCTTTTTCTCTTAAAGCTTCTTCATCCAGGTCAATGGCATGTGTAAAGTCACGTTTACCTATCGTACCGGCTTCTACATATCCTAACTCGACGAATTGTTTGGTGATGGCATCTATCATATCCAAGACTGAAGAGACTTTGACGATCTCGCATCTGGCATAGCGTTCTCTCGGGAAAGAGACTTCCGCTACACGTAAGGTCGGATCATCTCCGGGGATCTGTTGTGCACCAAAAAGCGGTTTGCTTCCTACCGTGGCGTTATGGAAAGAGGGTAAGTACTGTGAGAGATGTTCGATAGCAGCTTTTGTACGTTCTTCTGTCTCTTCCTCTGTCCAGGAATTTTCTATCTTGTCGATAAAATCCTGACCTAGTCTGGGTTGGCAACTTACAAGAGAATTTGCGACCAGACCATCTTCATAGAGTGTGATCTCTTTGGTCATACCATGGAGTTGAAAATAGCCGCCAGGATAGGGAGTGAACTGTCCCATACCTCGTGGCGTACCGCGCTCTCCATGAAAAACGATTTCAGGGAACTGTGTACCCTCACATCCATCCCAGTGGCTCACATAGGCTGCTTTGAATTCTACCATGGACTTACAGGGTGCACCTAAAAGATCATCGATCTTTCCTGTTCTAAAGCCCGCCGCATTGATGAGATAGTCAAAAGTGTCTGTATGGCTGACATCTTCCTTGACATAACTTATGTCCCACCCTTGGGTTTCAACATTTTGCTGTACATTATAGACGATGCTGTTTGTATTTAATGTAACGCACTCCAGAGCATCTAGGGTCATTTCGGCACCCGCAGCAAGTCTGAAGAGGTTTAGTCCGTACTCTTGAACCAGGATAAGAGGGAACTGTACCTTATCCATATCAATATTTTTTGCAACCGGTATCATCCACTCATCAGATGTTTTGGGTGTTTGGACCAACGTTTTTTCTCTGAGCTGTTGTATCTCTTCTTTGGTATAGGTCTGATAATAGTTCTCCGGTTTCCCCAATACTTCATTCATAGGATCTTTTGCAATATGAGCTTTATATTCATTTGTAAGTAGCCTCAGGCGTGGCAGAAGTGCCTCGGGGGTAGAACTATCCGTTGTTGGAAGCACTATGACCGTCGGTCTGTAATCAACAACAAAAGGGTAGAAGCGTAAAAAGTCTATAGATTGTTTAAGTAAAGCGATACACTGTTCATCTGAGATCTCACGATAGAGATTGCCGCCTGCATGTAGATGGCACCATGGCGGCCCACTTACTAAGCTTGCACTCTTTTCAAACAGTGTCACATGTAGCCCAAGCTGACCAAAGTATAGTGCCGCACTTGATCCTGCAGCACCTCCACCTATGATGGCAATTTTGGCTTTATTCTCTTCTATCATACTCATAACAATTCATTTAACTCCGAAAAATCCTCTATGATAAAGGTTGGGTTATATATCGCGATATCTTCTCCATAATTATAACCATACGTCACACCAACACTTTGCATACCACAGCTATCAGCCGCCAATAAATCGTTTTTGGAATCACCGACCATCACACACTGATCTACACTGACATGCATATGCTCGCAAGCATGCAGCAAGGGAAGGGGGTCTGGTTTCTTCTTCTCCAAACTGTCTCCACCCAACCAAAAGTCAAATAGTCCATTAAGCCGCAGTGCTTCCAAGATAGGACCTACAAAATCAAAAGGTTTATTGGTCACGATTACCAAACGGTATCCTTTCTCTTTTAAGGCATGTAGTGTAGCGGTTACATTAGGGTACGCAGCCGTATCAATACATAGATGTTGTCCATAGAACGTCATAAAGATCTCTAAGGCTTTTTCAAAAAGACTTTGATCCAGATCCTCATCTATCTCGGTCTGACCTGATAAAGCACGTTTTACCAAAACCTGTGCACCATTCCCAACCCAGTAACGAATTGTATCTTCACTGAACGTTTCTCGGTGTAATACTTCCAACATATGATTTACTGTGGATGCCAAGTCCGGTACACTATCGATCAGCGTACCATCCAGATCAAATAAAATGACCTCTTTATTAGTGAATTTCAAATTTAAACCTTGTTGTGACTTTTTATCTATAAATTATTTATATTATTCTGGCTGATTATACATTTTTTATCTAAAAATGCTTAATCTAGCGAAAAGTTGCAACTTTCATACTATGGCAGTGTTACATATTTGGGTTATTAGTATACTATGAATCTAGTGTGTATTTTTAGTGCAGGTAGGAACAATATATTTAATTATCTATTGATTTGAAAGTGATAGTAAGGGAATCGACCTATGATCTCTTCCCTCTATGTAAAATTTATGCTGTCAGGGACTAACCCATCTTAAGCGCACAAGTACTTTCATACGTAAGTTTTGGTGCTTGTAGATTATTGACTTTTAGCCCATCATAAAGTGTGTCGAGTTTATCTTCAGCACTCATCCGTTTAAGTTCACGCTTATCCAGATCAGCATGATTGAGAAGTTCGTTCCATACAGAGCTTTCATCTAGGGAGAAAGCATAGACTGTGATTCCTTCAAAGTCAAATTGTGCATCACTGAGAAGATCGTCGACAAAGATTGTCACAATTGTCTTAGAATTAAGTATCTCTTTATAACGTTCAAATAACGCCGGAAAGTCATCAAAACTTTTTAATCCTCCGGCAAATAAAAGCATCGTCTTTTCATCAGATATGGCGATAACATGTTTGAGTATTATCTTAGGTGGCATCTGTTTTTCACCTGAGATCATTTTACCTTCTGTGACCATCAAGTCACCTCTATATCCAGAATGTCCTAAGACGCCTAATTGCCCATTAAATGAAGGTTGCCACTGCAGCCCCTTCTCAGAGAGATATTCGATTGGTGTACCCATTGGGTTTCCTTGTGTAACATTATTTCCGATTAAGTTGAGTTCGAGCATCGTTGTAGTATAGCATGCTGTTGCGCGTAGTAAAAGGATACTTATATCAATGCATATAGTATTCTTGATACACTGACATTTATGTCATAGATGCCGTCAAATTCTCATGCATTAAGTTTCTCTGCATGGTCAATCAGAAACCCAAAAGACACAGGCAATGTCCATTGATCTTCAAAAAATAACAACTTGCTCTGGTTTTAGGTATGCCTTGTTTATTGGATATAAGACAGAACATAAGGCTATATTAGAGTTATGTTAATGTTACAGATTTGGATTATTGTGCCTGTTTTCATAGGTGGAGAAAAATTTTTGATAGTTTTTATAGTATTCTTGATACTCCTCTTGGAACACTTCATTCATTTCCAAAGTGATCTCATCGGTATACGTTTTGAATGTACCTGTCGGGTTTTCTTTTTTCCAATGATCATATTCAAGTTTTTCAAAGAAGCCAAAAGCAGCAACGCCTATGATCGGCATAGCCGCTACGGTTCTCTGTATTTTTGCTTTAGCCCTTTCTCTAGCCTTTACTTTTGCTAGTTTCTTCTGATACTTACGCTTAAGCTTAGCGATCTTCTTAGTATGTGACTTCTTGAGCCTCAATACTTCTTGTTTGTGCCTGAGTTTTTCCGATGCTACAGCCGCAAGTGTAGCCTTGGCTAAACGCTCTTGCCAAAAATAATATCCTTTCATTCCGCCTAGAAATAAAGCTATGATGATAATGATGGATATTTTTTTCATGAAGTAAGCCTACTATTTAACATGAGCTATCAAATCCCTTTTTTGTGCTAGCAACTATGGTATATAAAGACTATTATATACCAGTTTACTTATAACCCTTAGCCGTAATGAGAATAGTAGCAGAGATGCATAAAGTTACCTCTCGACTCCTTTGGTCTTAGATATATAACTTAATAACCTTTCAGCTAAAATACCACTAACTAAAATAGAAAGAATCAAA
>JBNLDB010000098.1:0-5917 GCA_050304115.1 Sulfurovum sp.
TCTCTGGCTTTGGGATAGGCATTCCAAAATCCTTCCACTCCTCTAAAATCTGGTAATCTGCTGTCCACTCCCATACCTGCACCTGCAGTGATGAATATAGCATCCGCTTCTTCCAGTAACTGTTTGGCTTTTTGTATGTTTTCTGTTATATTCATGAGAAGATTATAGCATATAAACTCATACCCCTACCAACTACTTTCCCTCTCATTTTCCTGCTAAACTAAAGCAATAATAGGAGATAATAGTTTATGCATGGATAAGCAGGAGTCCCCTATGAGAGTCAATCTTTTTTTTAAAACAAGTATGATCTGGGCGATCATAGCGCTCCTGGCTATCTTCAACGGGATCTTTAGAGAAAATATACTGGCTACTTATTTGGGACAGCACATGGCACTACCTGTAAGCGGGCTCATACTCTCCATGATTATATTTACAGTGACCTATCTCTCTTTTCCGCTATTGGGAAAACATCATGCTCTTACCTACTTTGTTATTGGACTTCAATGGGTTGTCATGACACTCCTATTTGAATTCATCTTTGGCCATTATGTGATGGGGAAGTCATGGTCTGATATCTTAGAAGTCTTTCATATTATGAGAGGAAACCTCTTTATCATTGTACTGGCAGTCAGTTTGATCTCACCACTTTTAATGGCTAAGGTGAAACGTATACTGTAATTTTGCAATACCCCTACTTCAATCGTAAATATTACCAGCATTTGAATTTACATTACACACTCATTACATTGTAGTATTGTATATTTATACGATGTCTGGATACAGCAACCAATCCAATCATGTGTTCACTTGGGTTCTACTAAGAATTGTTCCTATGCAAAGAAATAAAAGGTGAAGAAAAGGATAGACAAATGAATGATACAGATACAAAAAATGCTATTGAGATCTTAAACAGGATAATGGAACTAGAATTGGCCGGGGTTGTACGTTATACCCATTACTCTTTAATGGTTTATGGCTACAATAGGTTACCTATAGTTGACTGGATGAAAAGTAACGCGCAAGAAGGTTTAACTCATGCACATAGGGCTGGCGAACTTGTAACTCTTTTGGGTGGTCATCCTTCACTCAGTATTGGAAAGTTGCTCGAAACAGCGAAGCATGATATTGGAGATATACTTCGAGAAAGTCTGGAGCATGAAAAAACAGCACTTGATGCCTACTACGAATTATTGAAACTAACAGAAGGTGGTACATCCGTGTTATTGGAAGAATACGCCAGAGAAATGATCGTAGAAGAGGAGATGCATCTTGATGGTGTGAACAAGATGTTAAGGCATCCTGGAGATGTTGAGGTATTTAAAACCTAACGAAGTTCTCCCTGTCCATATCATTGGGATGTTTTGTGTTCCTCTATACATGTGTAAACGAGGAGAAGATTTTTAAAAATGAGTAGGTACTCAATGAAAAAAGAACTTATTTTAGAATCTGAGATCAAATGTCCGAAATGTGGTTATAAAAAAATGGAAACCATGCCAACTGATGCATGTCAATGGTTTTATGAGTGTGAGAATTGCGGTGTAATTCTTAAGCCTAAAAAAGGTGATTGCTGTGTCTTTTGTTCATACGGTACAGTTCCCTGCCCTCCGCTGCAGCAAGGTTCTGATTCTTGTTGTTAGTCATAAAAAGATCGGCTAAATAGTAAACACCTATAAATCAATAGATCAACGGTACGAACACAAATCCGTAAAATTCTTCTTTTTCAACCTCAGTTTCTGAGATCTTTGTAAATTTAAAAATAGACTCTCCTATGGGTATCACCAGGATACCCCCTATTTTCAATTGGGCAAAAAGTCCTTCTGGGATCTCATCAGCGGATGCAGAGACAAGTATTCTATCAAACTGTTCGTCTGGGAGGCCAAGATTTTCTCCTGCTCTTTCTATGTGGCAATCCGTTGCAAACCGGAACTTGGAGAGGTTATTACTTCCCTGTTCTACCAATGACTCTACTCTTTCAAGCCCGATCACACTGCCTTTATCCCCTACTATATAACAAAGAAGTGCCGTAGTCCATCCTGAACCAGAACCGATGTCGAGTACCTTGTTGCCCTCTTTAGTGTCGAGGCGTTCCAGCATGAAGGCGACTGTTGAAGGCTGGGATATGGTTTGGTAATCTCCTATGGGCAGAGGCATATCTGCATACGCCTCTTCTGCATACTCATCGGGTACAAAGTATTTTCTGTCGATCGTTCTAAAGGCATCAATGAGCAGCGGACTTTTTAACATACCCGATGAGATCATATCATCCACAAGTCTATCCATGGTTTTCATCTACTGCTCCACGAATGCTGCACTCATATACCCTACAACCTGTGATTCATCACCGCTGGCATCCGCACTCGTACGATAATCCAACAGTACAGATCTTAACCCGTTCTTTTTTGCTGCAAGCAGCATCGCCTCCACACCAATCTTACCGCATGCTTCACACCCCTGATGCAGTTCTACTGTACTTAGATTCTTGACCGCATCCAAACAGACGCTATCGAGGGCATTGGCCTTTTTGATATCATAATAGTGGCTCAGGTCCGTACTGATCACCACTGCTGTCTTAGGATCATCCAAAAGATACTCGATCACCTTTGAAAGTTTTTCGGGGGATTCATCTCCATAGACCAGCTCAACGACCGAAACATCCGGTGTATAGGTTTTGACAAAAGGGATCTGTACTTCTGTACTGTGCTCATGGTGGGCTTCAGGGACAAACCCTATATCGAATCGCGCTTTGAGGTCTGATACCAGTGGTTTATCAATCAGCAGTGCACCCAGCGGCGTATGATAGGTATCAAACTCAGAGATACTGGTCCCGGTGAGATAAACCCGATGGCTGGGACCGATGATCACCACACGTTCGATATCTGAATTCGATAAGAGTCTTAATGCAATGTTGGCAGTAAAACCACTGTAGACATACCCTGCATGCGGTACAATGACCGCTCTTGGCTTTAGGTGCAGCACACCGTCCTTCTCTTTGAGATGTGCATCAATGATCTGATTGTAGTGTTCCAGCATGGCTTGTATCTCATCCGGGCTGGATGGATAGAACTGTCCGGCAACCGCAGCTTCTCTGGTACTCATGACCATACTCCTTCTATCTCTCTATGGCACTCAGGACAGTGCCCATCTTCTAATCTGTTGACAGTCACATCATATCCACTGCGGTCGATCACCAATGTTCCGCACTGAGGACAGTGTGTATCTGCATGGACCGGTACGTTGCCAAGATAGATATAGTAAAGTCCTACTTTTTCACCTATCTTTTTGGCACGCATCAGCGTGTCTATTTTCGTTCTTTCATGATCCATCATTTTATAATCTGGGTGGAACGCACTCAAGTGCCATGGTACATGTTTACCAAGCTCATTGGCGATAAACGTTGCCATCTCTTCAATGTCTTTGTCGCTGTCATTCTCACCTTCTATCAGCAGTGTGGTGACCTCGACCCATATCCCTGCATCTATCATACGTTTTAATGTGTCTTTGACCTCGTCGAGTCCGCCTTTGAGTACCTTTTTATAGTAGGCAGCATCCCAGCTTTTAAGATCGATATTCGCAGCATCCACCCAGCTTGCCATATCTGCTATCACCTCTGGGGTTTCAAAACCGTTGGAGACAAAAAGATTTTTAAGCCCTTTTGCTTTAGCGATCACTCCGATATCTTTGGCATAAGGGTAGAAGATGGTGGGTTCATTGTAAGTGTAGGCAATGGATTCTGCCCCATGCGAAATGGCCAATTCCACCATCTCTTCGGGGCTGACATTGATCGATTCATTGACTTTTTTCTCCTGGGAGATATCCCAGTTTTGGCAGAACGGACATTTGAAGTTACATCCCACTGTCCCGAAGGAGAGTGCTGTACTGCCAGGCAGTACGTGATTGAGCGGTTTTTTTTCTACAGGATCCACATGGACTGCGACAGGATGGCCATAGACAAGCGTTTCAAGCTCCCCGCCTACATTTTTATTGATCCCGCAAAACCCTACCTGCCCCTCTTTGAGTTTGCAGGAGTGGCGACAGAGCAGACAGATGATCCGGTCTTTGCCCTCTTCTTTCGTATAATATTTCATATCTTTGTTAGATGTCATGTTGACTCCTTTAATGAGCCAGCCTCATCACAGTTGACTCAACTATACTTAATCATATCACAGCCTGTTATAAATGTCAATAAATTTTTTATATACTTAACTGCTTAGAGAAGCTTTCTTTATAAAATAGTTCAAAATCATCTTTTGACAGTGGTTTGGAGAAATAATATCCCTGAAACATATCACAGCCATTTTCCAATAGAAATAAAAATTGTTCTTTCGTCTCTATACCTTCTGCTACCGTTTTCAGATCATATATTTTTGCCAGAGAAAGGATCGTAGTGATCATGAGTTCATCGGACTTTCGTTCACCTAAATGGATCACGAAAGAACGGTCAATTTTTAACTCTTCTATAGGCATTTCCCTTAGCGCACTGAGTGAAGAGTATCCCGTACCAAAGTCATCCATGGAAAATGAGAAATCCAATTGCTTGAGTTTATTGATGATGACACTGATCCTATAGACATCTTCGATAAGGACCGTCTCAGTCACTTCAAAAATGATCTTTTTTCTTGTATCTTCATTGAGATACTTGTCGGATAACCGTTTCACCTCATCTAAAAACGTACTGTGAAAAAATTGTCTTACACTGATATTGATCGAAAACTGTTTCAAGTCTAACCCGATGATCTCCCATGCCTGAAGTGTTTTAAACGCTTCTTCAATAATATAATTTCCAAGTTCGATGATCAAGCCTGTCTTTTCCGAGATAGAAACAAACTCAAATGGCGAGATAAGTCCGAGATCCGGGCTGTTCCATCGGACCAATACTTCACACCCAATGATCTTCTGATCCCTGTTAAACTGTGGCTGGTAGTGCAATTCAATCTCATTATGTTCCAAAGCAAAATAGAGTTTGCGTTCGATCTCCAGACGATACTCTACCTCTTTTGCCAATTCATCATTGAACAGTATGATCCCGTCACGTCCCTCTGCTTTTGCCTGATACATCGCGATATCTGCCTCTTTAATGAATTGTCTGGCTTCTTTTGATGTACCGCCCAGGTTGTTCACTCCGATACTTGCACTGATATAGAGATGATGACGGTCCACCACATAGGTCTCTTTTAATATCTCCAACAATCCCACAGAAAAACTGTAAGCACTCTCTTGACACTTTCCATCCCCGTATAACGTATCACTGATGATCGCGAATTCATCTCCTCCGAGCCGGGCGATCGTATGTGTCTCTTCACAGTAGTCTCTGATACGTTTTGCCACTTCCTGGAGCACTTTATCTCCCAACTCATGACCGAGCGAATCATTGATCGTTTTGAAATGATCAAGATCGATAAGCAACAGGTAGGCACATTTTTCTGAAGCGTGAATTCTCTTGATCATATAATCCATATAATTGATAAAGTAGCGGCTGTTATATAAACCTGTCAATGCATCATGTTGTGCCTGATAATAGGTTTTTTGGATCAGGTTATAACTGTTGTCCGATGCGTAGATCAGAACACCCAGAAAAATAAGAGAAAACAAAGAGAGAACATCACCGTAGAACTCCCCTATCAAGAGCGAATAGACGATCAAAGGCAAGATCAGGATCATTAAAATAGGATAAAAAAGTTTCCTGTCTGAAAAGAGCAGTATGGAGGCTACGATAGAGATACCTACTTGGGTACAAATGGCGATATAATGGAGTTTACTCTCTATCTCTTCTGAATAGACAAGAAAAGCAAGGGTCCATAAACCAAAGATGATATAAAAAAAGAGTGTAAGTTTTCGATACCAGAGTTTCAGCTCCTTTTTATCCATCTCTTCAAATTCAAAGTCTTTATAAAGCTTCCATCCCCATACGGATACCAAT
>JBNLDB010000099.1:0-5906 GCA_050304115.1 Sulfurovum sp.
CAACGCACGTCTTTCACACTTTTCTTTAAGAAGTGCCTCTTTAATGATATCTGGGATATAGGGAGGCTTGTAGAGAGAATAGCTTAAAAGTGTTTCAAATCTCTCTTTGGTACAGACATCATAAAGCGGGTTTTTATCGGATCTTTCTACGAGTTTCACACCGTAACTTTTTGTTTTTACCATGCCCATAGCATCTATGAGGACAAGTGCTTTGAGTGTCTCTGGATGGTTCAGTGTATAGTGTAGAGCAATAGCACCTCCCATAGAGTGACCAAAAAGATACAAGCCTTTCAAATGTTTAGCTTCTACAAAGGCATACACTCTTTTTGCCTGCTCCGACATCGTATATCCCAACGTCTTTTCCGAAATACTCTCTCCATGGCCCGGAAGGTCTATCACAATGACATGATACTTGTCATCCAATGCTTCGATCAGTCTGTTCCACGTATCTTTATTCCCACCAAAGCCATGAACAAAGAGCAGTGTTTTATCACTTTTGACACTGTTTTCAAGGTAGACGATCTTTCCAAAATCCAAAGTGATGGATCTTTTCTCTAACCCTGCAGTGTAACGTTCATAGTGCATCACCATACTGTAGAGTTTTGTTGCACTGTCCGTCGTCAAACTCAATACTGCAATCAAGAGAATGAGGATGATCTTTTGGATCGACATGCGCTGTCCTATCTTCTATACAGTGCACAGCATCTATAGGGTGCTACAGGTTTACTCTCTGTTTCTTTCTCAATATAGACTTGTTCCAGCCCTTGTTTTTCAAAAAGCATGAATTCATCTTCATACAGTGGCCATGGTGGACCACCATAATTGTCTGTGTCATCCTGGGCATGTGCATAGACAAAGAGCTCTCCCTCTTTGGCCACGAGAGAAGCAATGATACCTACCAGCTTTTCTCTATCTGAAGGAGGCAAAGACTGGATGGTCAGCCCTTCATAGACAAAATCATATTTACCCACAGAAGATTCAGGCATATCATAGATATCGCCTACATGAAAATCGACCTTACTTTCAGGGTGTCTCTTCTTGGCCAGGGCTATAGCGGAAGGAGAGATATCCAACGCTTCTACTTCATAGCCATGCTTTTCCAAGATCAGTGCATCATCCCCTAGACCGCATCCGATCACCAGTGCTTTTTTACCTGAAACCGTCCCTTGCTGACTTAAGTGTTTTTCCAGATAGACGTTGGGTGCAAGTGTCGCCCAGGGGATAGATGAAAGATCATCATGGTCTGCATTCTCATAGACAGACTCAAAAAAGTTTTTCTTTTCCATTGTTACCTACTTTAAAATATAAAATGATTATATCGAAAAGATATTTTGTTCAAGCAGCAATAGCTTTTTCTTCGCTTCCAGCCCACCGGCATAACCGCTCAAGGCACCGTCAGATCCGATGACACGATGACAGGGAATGAAAATAGAGATCGCATTGGCACCTACAGAGGAAGCTACTGCCCTTACTGCTCTTTGTCTGTCAATATTTTTCGCCAGATCCTTATAAGACACCGTCATACCAAAAGGGATATGAAGCACTTCCTGCCAAACAGACTTTTGAAACTCTGTGCCGACCCATACCAAAGGTATATCAAATGTTTGACGCAAGCCTTTAAAATACGCTTCCAGCTCCTCTTTGGCCAACTCCAATATCTCGTTCTCTTCTTCAACAAAAATGGCATCAAGAGCTTTTTGCACTCTTCTGTCTATCCTTTCTCTGCCTTTTCTGTATCGCCAGTCAGCCATACAGAGTCTATTGTCATAGGCCCCCAGTATCATCTCTCCTACAGGTGTCTGAAAGTATTGTATACTGATCGTATGCATTAGGATCCCAGTAAAGCTTTTTGTTTCTTGGTCAATTTTTCATAAACAAGGTCATAGGAGTGGTCTATCAGCTCTTTCACTGTTTCTTTGTCCACATCGGAATCCTCTACCGTCACGGTGTTCCAATGCTTTTTATTCATATGGTATCCTGCGATGATCCCTTCATAGAGAGAACGCAGCTCCAAAGCATAGATCGGATCACATTTGAGGTTGACGGATATGGGTCTCTCTTCTGAGGTCAAAGCAAACATTTTTTCAGCGATACGATAGACACGAACCTTCTCATCAAATGGGTAATCAAAGGTCACACCCTGTTTTGACCGTAGATAGGCATCTAATTGTTCAAAGTTCACTGTCACTTCTCCTTGATATACATATAGTATCTTTCTTAATCATACCATAGTTCCGAGTAGATCATTCATGTTTCAATGATGAAAAGAGCGTGTTTGCTATAAATCGTTTATATTCCTATTCTCTTATTTTCATGGTATGCATAATTAATAAGCAAATAAACGGTGCCAACGACACATTAAAAGGCTAGAATTAGATACATCATAGTATTGGGGGGCAACTTGAAATATCTATATATATTTAAAGTGGGTGAAACTTTTGAAGATACAAAAGATAAACTAGGGGATTTTGATGACTGGGTACGAAACTGTGTACATACAGAAGGTCTCACCATCAAGACGATAGATATTTTAAAGGGAGAACCCCTCCCTCCTTTTAATTCTACTTTAGGCGTTGTTATTACAGGGTCCCATGCCATGGTTACGGAAGAACACCCATGGAGTCTGGCTGTAGAAGAGTGGATTCGCCAAGCAAAACAACACCCTGTTGGTATACTCGGTATATGCTACGGACATCAACTTATAGGAAAAGCTCTAGGCGGCAGATCAGACTTTAACCCCAATGGTAAAGAGATAGGTACCGTCACACTGTTGACAAACCCACAAGTGAAAGAGGACCCTCTTTTTAAAGACGCTCCTGCTAACTTCAATGCAAATGTGACCCATATGCAAAGTGTGATGATACTGCCTGAAGGTGCAGAAGTGTTAGGGTACAACAGCCATGACCAGCATCAAATTGTCAGATACGGCCAACGCATCTGGGGTGTACAATTTCATCCTGAATACGATGAAGCTATCATACATGCATATATAGAAGAACAGAGAGAGGGTCTCTTGAAGTTAGGGTTCGATCCTGAAACATTAATAGAGAATGTCACTAAAACAGCCTACGCAAACACGATCATCGGTCAATTTACAAGAGTAGTAATGGATCAATAGACTAAGATGGGCTGATCATCCGAAAGTAGGTAATGTATTTACTTCAAGTGTCCCTTATCTGATACAAAAGTATCAAAGTGTCATCTGTATCAAGCTTTCAGCCCACATCTTCAACTGATCTTTGGATAGCATGCTACTAAAACGGTTTATCTCCATTCCGTTTTTAAAAGCTATGGTCGTCGGAAGCTGATTGACGCCATAGAGTGAAGCGATATCGGCATTCTCAAGCGTATTTACCTTCAAAAAACGTACTTCCAAAGCAAAGGAATCCGCCGCCTTGTCATAATCAGGTGCCATCTCCATGCAAGGACCACAATCCGGAGAATAGAAATCGACAAGTACGGGGATATCATTTTCACCCAAATGAAGTTTGAATGATTCCATATCACAGGTTATGGGTGCAGTATCCGTCAGCATTTTTCCACATGCTTCACAGGCTATTTCACTTTTTTGTACTTCATTGATGATGTTATTTATATCTTCACAGTGCGGACAGACGATTTTAAGATTATCCATACATTTCTCCTAGTATCTTTGGGAAAATATATGCATATACTGTGCTATGACTTGCTCTGTAAGTCGGAATCGACACTTTACTTACACATTATAGAGTCCAAAATATCTATTGGATAGTGCTAGATCCTGGCCAGCATAACGATCACAAAAGGTACAGGTTTCTTTGGGGTACCTGCAGCATCAAAAACCTTATAAAATGCCGTAACAAGCTCTTTCATCTGGGGTACAGTATATTCATGATCGAATGAATCATCCAATATTTCCATGACCTTATCGACGACAATATCCAGACGATCCTCATCTAGTTCAGAGAAACCCAATCCTTTATCCCATGAACAGCAATGCGGAAAGATTTCAAACGTCTCTTTGATCGCTTCATCATCCAAATCATCTAGGAGCTTATACTCGCGGACAAAATCGGTTATCTGGTTCAATTTACATATCATAGTCATCCTTTTCATATATCATTATGACAGAATATGCATAATTCATACGAGATTTATGACAATCACACCAAAGATCCTAGAATTAAAATTGCATTTTATTGACTATTAACGATTTAAGGATTTTAATGACAATTGACGTAAACGTAAAGCAATTAGATCATACATTTTTGGATGATATCGATGAAATCATGGAAGATACTATGGTACAGATCTTCATTGTCCATCCAACAACGCAAGAAGAGATAGAATCAGTTAAAAATGAAGCACAGCAACACAACAGTATATTTTATACAGTGCCATACACATTAAGAGACACTGCTTCACAAAAATGTATCGGATATACATTGGATGCAAATGATGCAATTGAGGTCGAACTGCTGAAAGATAAAGTACTTTTTATAGATGAAACAGATCTGACACCGGAACTGAGAACAAAAATGCAGGATCCCTCAATCAAAGGGATCATTCTTAACCCCACATCAGACCATCAAGAACTTGAACACTTCCTGCTCTCTTTTGGTACGCACACCCTCGATCATTTTGATGCAGAATTGCTTAGTGGCCTCTCAATGGACCGTCTTGTTCTGCAAAGCGGTTATCCGGATAACGACTTTGAAACACTGGATGAAACTGCAAAAAAGATCTCAGATATCATGTTCAGACCTGAACACAGTATTATTGCCAGGGCAACCAAAAGTTCATTAGAGCTTTTTGGTTTACGTTAATACTTTTATACACGGAAGCTAAGGAGTCTATTTTGAATGCGTGTTTGGTAAATATATGTGAGAAATTTGAAGAAACAACAGATTTTTTCTCAAACAGGTCTCAAGAAAAAGAAGTATTGGTAACAAAACTTTTTTTTGATTTTTTAGAGTGTTTTTCATCTTTACAAGCAGAAAAACTTGAGTACCCGAAAGAGTTTCAAAATGATGTGAAACTCTATTTGCAAGGCCATGCGATCTTAAAGAAAAAATTTGAAGATATAGAGATACGTTATTTGATGTTAAGCGATTTTTACGATTTTTGCAGATTAACAAAAAGGTATAAAAAATAGAAGAAGCTTGTTTTACTAGTGAGGTTCTCACACTATTAGAAGAGGGTTTTTTAAACAAAATAGAAAGGAAACATATGTTAAATTTTGGACCATTTAAGTCTCTTTCAACGAAAGAGTTTCAACAAAAAAGAGAAGAAGGTTATGCAGTCATCGATATAAGAAGAGCTGACGAGTGGGAAGATGACGGCATCATTGAAGGCAGCCATCAAATCACATTTTTTGATGAGGTGGGAGAGTATGACCTGGATCAGTTTCTGGAAGCATTTACGAAGGTGGTCACAGATAAAGAACAGCCTTTTCTTTTAGTGTGTGCCCATGCCAATAGGACAAAAACTGTTGCAGAGATCATGGGCTTGAAACTGGGATATAAAAATGTCTATGAGTTGGATGGCGGGATCCATTGGGGTTGGATCGATAAAGGTTTCGAAACGGTAAAATAAAACAAAAAGAAGAGAACATAAAGTCCTATTCTTATCTCACAAAACACCTCTTTTCAGATATATTCAAGCAAATTTAACATTACTAGGGTAAAGTAACAAAAAATAGATCATTTTGAATGTTAAAAAGGATAGCAGACCATGAGCCCGACGAATAAAGAGCTACAACTGCGTAAGAACTGTCAGCTGTTTGTGTATCTACTATAACTGATCCATTAGAAGTGGGGGCTATTGAAATTGTATTTGCTGTAAAAATAATATCTGATTCACTATTTGTTATGACGTTATTTTTTAGAAAAGTAGCATCCACACGAACACCATTTCCGAAAGTATTT
>JBNLDB010000100.1:0-5883 GCA_050304115.1 Sulfurovum sp.
TAAGGAAAAAGAATTGACTCTTCTTTATTTAGATGATTTTTTAAGTTGTCCGCAGCTCCTTCAAAAAGTTTTTTGATCTCAACATACGTGCTTACCATCGTTGTCTCAGGTACCGCATCAATGATGTCATCTTTATCCATCTTGATGATATTGTCAAGCAGTTTTTTATGATTGGCTCTGAGTGTATCATTGAAAAGCGGAAGTTTATACTCTAAACGTTTAAGCTCTTTCTCGAAACTGTCATCGCTTTTCAGTGCAGTCTCCATGGCCTTCACAAGTTCATTGATCAATTTAGAGGTTGGCCCAAGATCCAAAAGTGCTGCTTTAAGGCCCTGTTTTTTGAATGCGATTTTAAGACGTTCATGAAGGATCTTCACTTCATCCGTCTCTGTTTCCAAAAATGTATCCAGGTCTTCACGTGCCTTCATCCACTCTTTTTTGGCTTTTTCAAGTCGCTTAAAGCTGTCAACTACCTGTTTGACTCTCTTGTCATCTTTAGGTGCACTGGTTGCTGTTTCCTCATCAGAATCATCAGAATCGTCAGAATCGTCAGAATCATCCTTATCTGATTTGCTGTCATCTTCAAAGCTTTTGAAAAGCTCTTTTACACGTCTTTCACGGTTCAGTAAAGGCTCTTTGTAGTTAATGATATAGCCTATAAGGTAAGGGACAGAACAGATAGCATCGATGATGATATCTTCTCCCTCTTCAATACGCTTGGAGAGATCAACTTCCTCTTCTTTGGTCAGTAGAGGGATCTTCCCCATTTCACGTAAATACATTCTGACAGGACTGTCTGAACGGCTCCATTCAAGCAGTTCTTTTTCTTTATGAAGGTCGAACTCATCTTCTGCACTTCCCTCTACAAGTTTTTTTCTTGCATCTTCTTTTCTTTTCTTTTCTTTCGTTGTGACGAATTTTGCATATTCTGAGGCAGATACAATTTCTATATTGGCATCTGAGGCAAGTTTATGGATCTTTTTTGCTTGTGCTGCTGTGGGTTGTTTGGTAAATTCTTTTGCGATGTTCTCTAGTGTGACCACATCACCTTTTTTCTTAGACTGAATTAATGTTTCTATACTCTTCATACTGTCTTTTGGTGCCATTGAAAACCTTTGATGTGTGAGGTGAAAACCTCTTGGAGATATTAAAATGGATTATACCGAAATTTTATTAGTTTTTGGCATGGAGTTTGTTAATTTTCCTTTTTTTGGTTATAATCGCGAAAATTTTTATCGTATCAATATCTAAAATGTTGAAGTGTTTTAGTGAGAAGAATTACGAAGCAACAGGTGTCTGTTTTGTAAGGAGATAGTAGTAAAAAGGAAAATACTTTGCAAGGTAAAGTTTGGAAATTTGGTGACAATATCGATACGGATTTGATCATCGCAGCAAGATATCTTAATACAAGTGAGCCATCGGAATTGGCAAAATATGTCATGGAAGATGCAGATCCTGAGTTTGTTTCAAAAATGACAGAGGGCGACATTATCGTTGCCGGTGAGAACTTCGGTTGTGGTTCAAGTCGTGAGCATGCACCTATCGCACTCAAGGCAGCAGGTGTAAGTGCCGTGATCGCACCTACATTTGCACGTATCTTTTACAGAAATGCATTTAATATGGGACTGCCTATTTTTGAGCTTAAAGAGGCTTCAGAGATCAATGAAGGTGATGTGGTAAGAATCGATATGGATGCCGGAGAAGTGATCAATGTCACACAGGCTAAGACCTATAAGTTCTCTCCAATTCCTGAATTCATGCAGGAGCTGGTTGATGCAGGTGGTTTGATAGCATTTGCAAAAAAAGAGATTGAAAATAAAAAAGAAGCGAAGGCATAATCATATGGGTAAAAGTTATAAAATCGGTGTAATTAAAGGTGACGGGATAGGTCCTGAAATTATTGATGAAGCAATAAAAGTATTGGATGCGGTTTCTGTCACACAAGGCTTTAACCTTAAGTATGAAGAGATGCTGCTTGGCGGTGCTGCGATCGATGAGACGGGTGTGCCACTGCCAGATGAGACGATCCAGGGTGTAAAGAAATGTGATGCAGTTCTCTTTGGTGCGATAGGTGGACCGAAATGGGACACACTTGAGAGACATTTACGTCCTGAAACAGGGCTTTTGGGTCTTCGTAAAGAGATGGGAACCTTTGCCAACCTAAGACCGGCGATGGTCTATGATGAGTTAGTGAATGCATCCAGTCTTAAGCCTAAGATCATCCAGGGTGTAGATATCATGGTTGTACGTGAGCTCACAGGCGGTATCTATTTTGGTCAGCCAAGAGAACTTCATGAAGACAAGGCATTCAACACGATGATCTATACAAGAGAAGAGGTCAGACGTATCGCTGTTGTGGCATTTGACATCGCGATGAAACGTAAAAAACGTATCTGTTCGGTTGATAAAGCCAATGTACTAGAAGTAAGCCAGTTCTGGAGAGAGATCGTAGAAGAGGTATCTAAAGATTATCCGGAAGTTGAACTTTCTCATATGTATGTAGATAACGCTGCGATGCAGCTTATCCGTGATCCTAAGCAGTTTGATGTGATCTTGACCGGGAATATCTTTGGTGATATCCTATCGGATGCTGCAAGTATGTTAAGCGGATCTATCGGTCTTCTTCCAAGTGCAAGTACAGGCGAGGGTGTAGGTTTGTTTGAACCGATCCACGGTTCTGCACCGGATATTGCCGGACAGGGTATTGCTAACCCGTTGGCGACCATTTCATCTGCAAGCATGATGCTTCGTTATGCGTTAGGTGAAATTGAAGCAGCAGATAAAATAGACAATGCGATCAAAAAAGCATTGAGCGAAGGGTACCGTACGGGTGACATCGGTGATTACGATGCAGTAGAGATCTGTACGTGTAGCGAGATCGGTGATATTATCGCTGACTATGCATCCAAATAGGACTTAAATGCTGATATCGAGCCAACTTTGACAGTTGGCTCTTCCAACTTCTAATGATTTCAAAAGGGGTACCATGCCCACTATCAAATCTTTCTCAAACTTTTTCTCACAAACCAACTACGATACACTTCAAAATATTAAAACAGTGACAGAGTATCTGACACAAAAATACCATGCTAAATGTTACATTGTAGGCGGTGCTGTACGTGACCGTATCTTGGGAGATACGTGTAAAGATTATGATATTGAGTGTTTTGGGATCACTATAGAAGATTTTGAGAGTGCCATGGGTCATTTAGGTGCACAAGGTGTGGGTAAGAGTTTTTTTGTCTACAAATACCATGATCTAGACATTTCATTGCCTCGTACTGAACGAAAAGTTTCCAAAGGACATCGCGGGTTTGAAGTCTCTTTGGCCACAGAAGAGAAAGAAGCCTCCAGAAGAAGGGATTTTACGATCAATGCATTGATGTATGACATCCAAAATGAGTGTATCCTTGACTTCTGGGACGGGCTGAAAGACCTGGAAGATAAAAGAGTACGTGTGGTTGATAAAAGATCATTTGTCGAAGACAGTTTACGTGTACTGCGTGCCATGCAGTTTGCTGCACGCTTCGGGTTTAAAGTGGATGAAGAGAGTTGTAGGCTTTGCCAGAGTATCTCATTAGATGATCTGCCCAAAGAACGTCTATTTAAAGAGTTTGAGAAAATGTTCATGGGAAGATACTTGCACTACGGCCTTTATTATTTGTTTGCGCTTGGTATAGGGAAACGGCTTTTTGATGAAGATATGGAGAGAAGAACTTTTATTGCTTTAAGCAGAAGATTGCAAAAGGGTCAAAAAAACTTTGTAGAAAAACTGAGACCCTATTATTTTCTCTTTATTTGCAAAGCATATTTCTCATTGGATATCACAGAACTCTTAGAGAGATTGGGTGCACCCACGACCTACTATAAAAAAGTGGCAGTACCACCGTCACCTACAGAGGTGACTATCTCTTTCATCGCTCATCTGTCACTCAAAGAGGGTCTCATAGAGTATGTGGGAAACTATGATAACGATGTGAGAGCTATGGCCAAAAAATTGGATGTATGGGAGAAACCTTTTGATCGAGGTGTCACACCTACAGAATTGATAGAGGAAGGATTTTCAGGCAAGGCTTTAGGCGATGAACTTGAGAGACGAACAGAAGAGAAAATAAAGCGTATCTCCCTAAAGAGTTTGAAAAAATAGAGCCTTCTGAATAACCATATATGAATGCCTTAGGTTATTCAGAGGGTTCTATAGGTATAATTTTACAATTCATTAGCGATAGGGTAAATATGGTAAAGAAAGCAAGAGTTTTAATTGACTGTGAAGATTCAAAAGGGTTAGTGTATAAGTTTTCCAAAATATTCTATGATAGAAATTTAAATATCGATAATAACCGCGAATTTGTTGACAAAGAGCAGGGACGGTTTTTCATGCGTACAGTTGTTTCAGGTATGTTCGATATTCAGGAGTTACTTGAAGAGTTGAAGACTGTTGCACCGGCTGATGCACATATCAGGGTCGCTGAACCTAAAGATAAGAAAATCATTCTTATGGCAACCAAGGAGTCCCATGCCCTTGGTGACATTCTCGTACGTCACGTCAATGGCGAACTTGATGCGCAGATAGAGTGTGTCATAGCCAACCATAAGACACTTGAGACATTTGTACGCAGGTTTGACATCCCTTTCTTTCATGTTCCAGCAGACAATATGAGCAGAGAAGAACATGAAGCCCATGTGATGAAGCTTATAGGTGAATTTGAGTTTGACTATATCGTACTTGCCAAATACATGCGTATACTTACACCTGAATTTGTCAAAGCCTATCCGGAAAAGATCATTAATATCCACCACTCTTTCCTTCCTGCATTTATAGGTGCAAATCCTTATAAACAGGCATTTGAAAGAGGGGTAAAGATCATAGGGGCTACCGCACACTTTGTAACAGATGATCTGGATGAAGGTCCGATCATCGCACAGGATGTGATCCCGGTCAATCACCGTTTTTCCTGGAAAGATATGCAAAAGGCAGGACGTGATGTCGAAAAGATAGTACTATCACGCGCATTGTCATTGGTACTTCATGACAGAGTCTTTGTCAATGGGAATAAAACAGTAGTATTTTAATAATAAATTTATATTTTTGGTACATTTCCTCATATTTATACTGAGGCATTGTTCCTCTTTTCATTTTTTTAGAAAAAACGAAGCAAAAAAGCGTCGTAGCTCTCGAATCGCTTTGCTTTCCAGGGCGTTCACTACGACAAGACACACGATGTGTGATTTAATGATAGAGAAAGGTAAGTTACCTCATGTTTAACATAGTTTTAGTAGAACCTCAGATTCCTCAAAATACGGGTACGATAGGTCGTCTTTGTGTCAATCTCGGTGCCACACTGCATCTTATCAAACCACTCGGATTTGATATTGATGATAAAGCGGTCAAGCGTGCGGGATTGGATTATTGGCAGCATCTGGACCTGGTGGTGTGGGACAGTTTTGAGGAGTACCTTAAAGCACATCCTATCACTCAGAACAGTTATATGGCTACAACGAAAACAGATAATCTCTATTTCAATGCACCATTTAAAAAAGGTGATCACATTCTCTTTGGCTCTGAGACCAGAGGGATCAATGAACAAGTGCTACTTGACAATCCAGAGCAGTGTATCACCATTCCTATGGGTGGGAAAGGCAGAAGTTTGAACCTTGGTGTGAGTGTGGGTATCGTCATCTATGATGCACTGCGTCAAAACTATGAAGGGTTTGAGAAGATCACCATAGCCAATACTTTAGAAGATTAACATGTCATTTGGAGATATCCTTTATGTCATCGCTATGTTTTTATTCGTATTTATGACGTGTGGAATCGTGAAAAATTATTATAAGAGTAAATTTGATGAGGACGGCAGACGTATAGATATGCAAGAGGATGAC